>JBNKYI010000498.1:0-1682 GCA_050300815.1 Fibrobacterales bacterium | reverse complement strand
AAGAATGCATCTCCGTCAATGACTTTTCCAAAAATCGTATGTTTGCCGTTGAGATGAGGTTGAGGCTGTTGAGTAATAAAAAATTGTGACCCGCCTGTATTAGGCTGGCCCGTATTGGCCATCGAAATAACTCCGGTCTGGTGAGTTAACGCATTCGATTCGTCGGGAATTTGGTATCCTGGCCCCCCAGAACCCGTCCCCGTAGGGTCTCCCGTCTGAAGCATAAACCCTTGAATCACTCGATGAAAAATCACCCCATTATAAAACCCGCTACGCGCAAGTTGTTCAAAGTTTGCTACTGTTTGGGGCGCCTGTTGAAAATTAAGTTCGATGAGAATGCGTCCTTCATGGGTATAAATTTCCGCCAGTAATCGGTCTGTTTGGGAAAAGTCTCGCTCGAAAGTTTTGAGCTCTCCCGCAACCCCCATAGAGAGGAACAACAAAGTAATTAGAGAAACAATCTTGTTTCGCATTCTCTTCCCAGTTAAATTTAGGCGAAAAATATAATCCGCCCCCAAGATTTTTACAAGACAAAGGGAACCCTAATCCCGCACAAAAGTACTATGAGTAAAGAAAATATCCGAAATTTTTGCATTATCGCTCACATTGACCACGGCAAATCGACTCTGGCCGATCGTATGCTAGAGATGACCAAAACCGTTGAGCAACGCTCGGGAAAACTCGAACAAGTTCTCGACAACATGGATCTCGAAAAAGAACGAGGCATTACGATCAAGGCCCATGCCATCAAAATGGACTACCTTCACCAAGGGCAACACTACACCCTAAATATGATTGACACTCCGGGGCACGTCGACTTCACCTATGAAGTTTCTCGTTCTCTCGCCGCTTGTGAAGGCGCAATCCTGATTGTCGATGCCTCACAAGGCATCGAAGCTCAGACCATGTCTAACCTCTTTCTCGCCCTAGAAAATAACCTCACCGTAATTCCCATCATTAATAAAATTGATCTCCCTGGGGCAGAACCCGACCGCATCGCCGAGATTGTCGGTGATCTACTTGGCTATGACCCTGCAGAAATACCGCAGATATCCGCCAAAAATGGAATCAATATCGAGCAAGTCTTCGAAAAAATCATTAATGAAATCCCCGCACCCGGAGGAAGTCTACAAGCTCCCCTCAAGGCCTTAGTTTTCGATTCGGTTTACGATAACTATCGCGGAGTTATCATTTACGTGCGTTTAATCGACGGCGTTCTGCCCAAGAACACCGAAGTTCTTTTGATGCAGGCTAATGCCGAATACAACTGTTTTGAAGTGGGAACATTTAGCATGATCCGCAACTCCCGCGATCAACTCTCGGCGGGAGAAGTGGGATACGTACTTGCCAATATCAAAAACGTGGCCGATGTAAAAATCGGAGACACCTTAACCCTCGTCTCTCGACCCACTAGCACTCCCCTTCCCGGTTACAAAGAGGTTCGCCCGATGATCTTTTCGGGCCTTTACCCCATTGATGCGGGCGATTACAAACTTTTGCGTGAAGCGCTTGAAAAACTCAAACTCAACGACAGCTCTCTGACGTGGGAGCCCGAGACCTCTGAGGCTTTAGGTTTTGGGTTTCGGGTTGGATTCTTAGGGCTCTTGCACATGGAAATCGTGCAAGAAAGGCTCGATCGCGAGTTTGACGTCGATATCATCACAACGATGCCCAACGTGAAA
>JBNKYI010000497.1:0-1699 GCA_050300815.1 Fibrobacterales bacterium | reverse complement strand
GTCTCTTGATTAACAGGAGATGCGCCTTCAAGCCACTGGGTCAGTTCATTGATTTTGTCGCTGTGATCTGAAAGAAATAAATACTGATTGCGGCTTGCTTCGCGTTTTTCGCGCAAGCCCTCGCTTTCAGATTGCAAGAATCGAAATTGATCGAGCCATTGATTTTTGTCATAGGCCGCGCGCTCCACCTTTTCTTTGAGAGCCTCAATCGCCTGATTGAATTCTTCTTTAAACTCATTCGCCGCTCGTTTTTTCTTCCAACGACTGGCCACAACGGCGTCTCTCTGGTCTCTGAGTTTTTCGAGTTGCTCTTTGAGTTCTGCAACTTTTCGCAACTCTACTTGATTGGGAGGATTGGTCTGCGCCCAAGTCACACTTCCCCAAATAAAACCTGCGATTAAAATCCATTTGATCACGACTCACCTCCTTGCGCTAAGATCCAAAGGGGCAAATCGACGAGAGAAGGGGGGGCCTTGCCTTCCATGACTTCAAAAATTTCTTTAAAACGCCGACGCATTTCTAAATCTTCTGGAACATCTCTCCACTGGGCCTGATGAACGTCGTAATATTTCATCACCTGCTCATCTTGGCTTTTAAAAAAGCTCAGAGCCAGACCAAAGCGCAAATAGGTTCCCGATAGATCTCCACTTCTCTGAGCAAAAACACCCGAATACAATTCGGATTCTAAAGACTTTCTCAAACGAGTGCTCATCACAGACCAAGACCGAGTCAACCCCTCTTCGGGAGTTACCGCGCCGCTGCGCAAACCGCTCGCGGCCGAGGTCAAAATTTCACTGTGGAGCTTTGCCTCAAAAGGAAAACCCTTCTCGATTTCTGTCGCGAGACGATCAAGCAAAACAGCCAAGCTTTGAGCAAATTTTTGCCGTTGAGACTCAAAGTGACGGCTGGCTCCAGCTATTTTTTTGTTGCTTTTCTCTAAACTTTGCACCTGAGCCTTAATCGAATCGGTTTGAGTTTTAAGGGTTCGCAGCTGACTCCCAATATCAACTTTGCGAGCTTCGGCCCGCTCTCTAAAGAGCTTATCTCTCTCCATTTCTTGATTTTCTAACTCTTTTTCTGCTTCGATTTCTTTCTTAACCTTCTCAATTTCTTTGAGAAGGCTTCGTTCGTTTTCTTGGGCCAACAATGGAGATAGCCACAAAACAAATGACAAGAATCCTATGAATTGCACTCGAAATTTCATATACTTTCCCAATATGGAAGACAGGTCGACACGGCAAAATATAAAAAAGCCCCAAGTTGCGACACTATTTAAGATTTGTAGAAATATGTCTATAGACCCATTAACCAACTCAAGAAATCAGGAAGGAACGGGGAAATGAAGTTCTGTCTAGCGCTTATAGCAATTTTCACGACAATGGGTTTTGCCCAAGATTACGAGGGCGACTATGAAGAACGCCCCTCGCTAGGCTTTTATGGCGAATACACAACCATTGATAATGTTGAATTCACCTATCGAGAAATTCCTAATCCCGGTCAAGCAAAGTCGGGGGTTTTAAACTCAGGCGACTCACTTACCGCAGTCTATACCCTGCAAAAAGACATTGAAGTCAGCCCTCTTATGGGAATTGCCGGGCACTTGCCTTTCTTGTGGAACAAATACTTCAACGCGACAATGGTCGTCGGCTTTCAAAAGCACACTTATACCCTAACCAGCAGTGACCCCCGCACCGTTGCC
>JBNKYI010000496.1:0-1700 GCA_050300815.1 Fibrobacterales bacterium | reverse complement strand
CACCTTTGATTCTAGGTCGTCCATATTCTGTTTTACAAAGGTATCTACTTCTTCAGCAGTTGCATTTTTGTCTACGGGAGCATCTGCAAAAGCGGGACTGAGCGCAAAGCCCAATCCCATTAAAAGTTTCAAGGCCTGACCTTTGTGTGAAAAAAAACTTTTTCCCTTATCTCCTTGGAGGAAAAAGTCTTTTGATTTTTTCGTTTTGTGGTTAGGATTCATTGTTCAGTTTTCCTGAGTGGTTAAATTCAATTATCCTCTGATAGGCTAAATCTATTTTCTTTTTGTTAATTTTCGAAATACTTTCGAAAATAATTGTCTACACCCTTTTCTTCCGCGTCACCCAGTCTTTGTGTAGCTGAGGAATATCCGCCAAAAGGTTTTTGGTGTAGGGGTGTTCGGGTTTTAAAATCACATTTTGCGGAGCACCTTGCTCAACAATTTTTCCTTTTTGCATGATAAAGACTCGATCGCTCACATAATAAGCAAGGCCAATATCGTGAGTGATGAAAAGAATTGTCATGTCAAGCTTTTCTTTCAACTCAAGCAAGAAGTCTAAAATATTGGCTCTCGAACAAGCATCGACCATTGAGGTCGGCTCATCGGCAATCAATACCTTAGGATTGATCAAAAACGCTCTCGCAATTAACAAACGCTGCATTTGTCCACCGCTCAATTCAAAGGGGTATTTTCCTTCAATTTTTGAGGGCTCCAAATTTACGGCTCTTAATGCCGCCTCAATTTGCTTACTCATTTCTTCTTCAGAAGGCTTTTCATCAAAAAGATTAAAGGAATCTTTAAGTTGCTGAGTGATTGAGAAAAACTGATTAAACGACGCAAAGGGATCTTGAAATACCGCCTGAACTTTGCGCCAATGAGCGCGAGGGTTGGTAATGTCGGCCCCTTCAAAGGTCAGAGTCCCTTCAGACTTTTCCTGTAGATTCAACAGCATCTTGGCCAGCGTCGTCTTTCCCGAACCTGACTCACCCACAATCGAAATAATTTCACCTTGATGGATAGAAAAGTTAAGGTGATCAACTGCAGTAAAAATGGTTTTACCTTTTTGGAAAGTACAAGTCAGGTTTTTAGCTTCAAATAAAACTTTACGGTTAGACATGCATGCACCTCACTTGACGAGCAAATTTCTCTTCAACATACTGAGCATTAAGAGCGCAATCGGGCTTTGCCACGGGGCAACGCGCAGCAAAACGACAACCTTGAGGTGGATTCTTCAAATTAGGAGGAGCCCCTTCTAATGCAACGGGTTTCTGATTTTCAGCCCCCTCTTCGGCATGCATCATACTTAGCATCAACGCCTTTGTATAAGGATGTACGGGGTCAAAAAGCACTTGATCTGTTGTTCCGTGTTCAACGAACTCGCCTGCATACATGATGGCTATTTGATCCGCGACATGTTTAAGCAACGGAAGTTCGTGTGTAATAAAGATCATTGATGAAATGATTTCTTGGTCCATTAAATTAAAAATCATTTCAATCAAATTTTCAATTTTTAGAAGCCTAAAAATCCTTCCCTGATTTTATTTCCTTTTTTCTTTTCCATTTTGGCCCACCAATATTTCTTCTTCTATCTTTCTGATCAATCTCATACTCTCAGCCATATTTTTTCATCGACCTAGTCAGCAGTTTGGCCCAACTGCGCATTGGACTCACCGACCCATTTTTCTTTGATCATCTTTGAC
>JBNKYI010000495.1:0-1712 GCA_050300815.1 Fibrobacterales bacterium | reverse complement strand
AAAGTCGTCAGCAGCCGAACTTAAATAGGGGAGCGAGGGGCCAAGAAGATCGACGCTAAAGGTATCGCTAACCGTTCCATATGAATTTGTGGCCGTTAAGATGACCGTATCGGTGGCTTGAGTGAAATCCTTACGGTTGACATAGAGGATATTCTCTGCGATCTCTAGATTTAACAATCCTTTGAGAGAAACCGCTTCATAAGAAATGGGGCTACTTCCTGCAATATAAGAGCTGAGGGTAATATTAGCCTTATAAGTGGTGTCATAACTGAGGGTGTAATGAGGGATTGTTTTCAATAAGAAAGGAGCGGTTTCTTTATAGCCAATTTCTAAGGCAAAGGTGTCTTTTAGCACTTCATAATCTGTTTTTGCGGTAACAATCAAATTGAAAACCTCATGATCGTATTCGAGCAAATGAATGTTGCTTGAATAGTTGTAAGTCTCATCTCGACAATAACTTGTTTCATAGTAATTCGCACAGATCTCTTTGCCATTTGCTTCGCGAATGTTGTAGCGTTTGGCATTGGCAAAAATTTCATTCATATTGGCGCGCCAACGATTGCCAACCACCACAGTATCTTTGAGAGGAAGCGCAATGCTCAGTGGTGCGTGCACAGTAAAGAATAGAGTGTCAACGAGACTTCCCAAATCATTAGTCACCGTCACTTCAAGAGTGTCGCTTCCGTATTTTCCTGCAATAGGAAGCACGGTAAGCTCATCGCCAACCATGACAGGGTTAACAATTCCTTGCAAAGATTTTACACTAAAACTCATCGTTTTTTTACCTCTGTAACTCGAGGTGAGAGGGGCGTAAGCATAACTCGTAAAGCCATAATCTTGGGCTACAGAACTATTACCATATAAGGCGGTAGGGGCCGTGTTTTCATCGGTAAAGGTCAAGGTAAAGGTGTCTTTAACCACAGATCCTTGATTAGAAACGATGACTTCGACTTCATAAGCTCCTATAAGCGTATTTGATAACCAGACATTTTCATTCGATCCGAAATTTCTCGAATTAGAGTAATTACAAGAGGTGTTTTTTGCGGTGTTCAGACAAGTTTGACCTGGTGTTAACACATTAATTGTGAGGTTATTTGAATTGGTAAAATAGTTGCTGATATCGAGGTTGAAATAAGAGTCGGTTGAACTTGTATCAGGCAGAGCTTGATTTTGTTTTACGATATTATTGACGCTTTGAATATAGGTCTTGTATTCATAGGTACCGAGGTTGTTAGAGGCTGTAATAATGATCGTATCAACGTCTTGAGCCGTTTGATTTGAAATCAATTTAAGGGTTTGCCCCTCTACAATGGCTTTCGCGTATTGATCGCTTGAATTTAAGCTGAAGCTAAGAGGGGCTTCACCACCAATGTATTCGGTTAGACTGTAGCTTAGAGTGTCATCCACAAAATAGACGGGTGAAATAAATAGAGACTTGACGAGGTGAGGTGCTTCTCCTGGGTAATCAAAGGTCACTTTGAAGGTGTCTTTGACTGTGGCCATGTCGTTAAAAGCCCAAACTTCGATCAGTGCTTCATCACTGTTTGTATAACTCAATTCGACATTATTGCCTGGGTAAGCGAAATGATTATTCGATGAGCAGTAATTACTAGAAAGATTTTTATAGCAAAGGTCTCCGCTAATCAAAGTGAACTTGACAGATTCAATATTGGAATAATAGTGATTGATATTTAAGATGTAGGTGCTGTCTT
>JBNKYI010000494.1:0-1728 GCA_050300815.1 Fibrobacterales bacterium | reverse complement strand
AAGCTGACCAACGTCGCGAGAATAGCGATGAGCAAGCTGAGTTTTCCCCCTTCGGCGAGTCGAGCGAGTAGATCGCGTCCGAGTTCGTCGGTTCCCATCCAGTGAGCCGCACTGGGCGCCGAAAGCCCGAGTTCAAGATCTTGAGCAAAGGGATCTTGCAAAAAAAAAGGCCCGACAAAAACAAAGAGAATGAGCCCAGCGAGAAAATAGAGAGAAAGAGTGGCCGTTTTCTTTTTTTTGAATTTTGTCCAGAGATTAGGGGCTTGGGTCATTCGATCGTAATCCTCGGGTCGATGAATGTGGTGATGACATCGGCCAGCAAGTTGAAGGTGAGCAACAAAATGGAATATAAGATGACCACTGCCAGTGCCATAGGATAATCTCTTTGCAGGGCGCTGTTCACGAAGTGGCGGCCCAACCCGGGAATGTTGAAAATTTTTTCGATGACCATTGTTCCCGTCAATATGGCGGCCAAAGAGGGAGCTAAAAAGTGAACGATGGGAATACTGGTGTTGCGAAGTGCGTGCCGAGTCAGTATTTGCCGTGGGTTGAGCCCTTTGGCCCTCGCGGTTCGAATAAAGCTTTGGCTGAGGGTCTCAAGCAAGCTTGATCGACTTAAGCGGGCAATATAAGCAACATACATTAGGGCTAAAGTAAATGCCGGCAAAACTCGAAACTCGGGTCCGTACCAGCCCGCGACCGGAAGAATTTTCCATTTGAGCCCAAAAGTCAACTGAAGCAAGGGGCCGAGAACAAAGTTGGGTACGGCAATTCCCAATAAGGCGACTAACATAAAAAGAGGGGCAATTTTTCTGCTGTGCATCCAAGCAGACAAAGCGCCCCATAGCGATCCAAACAAGAGGGCGAAAATCATGGCCCAGAGCCCGAGTTCTAAAGAGACGGGCAAGCTGTGAACAATGAGATCAGACACTTTTTGATCGGGAAAGGTATAGCTATAGCGAAAGTTTCCCTGAAGAATGCCGATGAGGTAATCCCAGTAACCAAAGCCAAATTTTTCTTGCAAAGCACTCATTGCTTCGGGGCTTATGTCTCGTTCGAGATCAAAGGGATTGCCCGGAGCGAGCTTCATTACCCCGTATGCCACGGTGATGATGACCCAGAGAGTTAGGGTGTTTATCAACAAGCGGCGGGTGATTGGCCATACCCATTTTTTCACGGGGCCTCCAGTTCTAAATCCGCAAGAGGATAAAGCCCGAGGGCATTTTCTACAATGCCTTTGATACGAGGGCTTCTCAGCTCTTTGTTTCGATAGAAGTAAATAGGAATGATCGGGGGATCATCTAAAAGGATCTCTTCGAGTTGTCGCAACTTTTTAAAGCGCGCATCAGGATGGGTTTCGCGGATACACTCTTCAAGAAGAGAATCGTAAGTTGAATTCGTCCAGCCAGTGCGGTTGTTTCCACTTCGAGAGTGAAACAATTCTAAAAAGCTGATGGGATCAAGGTAGTCTCCAATCCAAGAACCCCGAATCAATTCATAGTCGAGGTCTTTCATTTTAGAAAGCAGAGTTTTCCATTCGACGTTTGCGAGAGTCACTTTTAGACCGAGCTCTTTTTCCCACATTTTACCAATGGCTTCAGCAATGGCACTGCTGTCTTTCGACCTGATATCTCGAAAGACAGCGCCCAAGACATATTCGTTTCTGTCCTGGAGTGCCTCAACGCGAACCACTTTGATTGTGCAGGAAACAGGAAGCTCTCTTCCTGG
>JBNKYI010000493.1:0-1763 GCA_050300815.1 Fibrobacterales bacterium | reverse complement strand
GTATTGAAGACCGTGTTACTTATCTAGATCAAGAGTGCAACAATTGGGGAGACTGCTGGGAAACCAATCCCGTGCTGCCCACGAACCCCTCAGACTTAGACTTTATGGTCTACTTCGGCTCTCAATACCTTGATTAGAGTATGAGATTGATCCTTTGAACTTCATTGAATACAAAAAGGAAGATGAACCTCGTTCTTCTTCCTTTTTTTTATTTCGACTTAAGTCTTTTCTTTTTCTACTTCTTCTTTTTTGCTATGGCAAATCTCAGGGAAACTTCGAATTAAAAAAACAGTGGATATCTGAATACCGCAGCGCTAGAACCTATGCCGCATATTCCCATTACGCTCTCTCGTTAGAACAGCCTATTTTTTCACCCCTTACTTTTCTTTTCTCGTCGCAAACACATTCCTTCTTTTATAGCAAGAACAAGGTTAATGAATTATTTCTTTCATTAAACTCCTCACATTTTCAAACACTAACGGGGCTCAGACTCCATTTCTCAAATCAAAATTTAACGCTTAAAACCTCACCCGATTTAAAGTCAAACTCAATTTCATTATCCTCTTCTTTTCACCCCTTGAGCCTTTCAGCTTCACTGAGTTATAAACCTCTTCAATGGGATTTCGAGGTTTGGCAAAAAGCCTTTGAAAACCGAGACACCTTACGCTTCAGTCAACAAAATAACGTGCTTGACTTCAATACAAACACCAATGTGAATATCAGTCGCTCAAAGGCAGGAACTCTCGGAACTCATTTTTTAACGGTGAAAACAAATCCTCCTGATTCGGGCTACAGTCTGTTGACCGATATTCACTACAGCAACTACTGGCTAAGCTACACCGATACGGGCGCTAAGCTTTTTTTTCGTTTAAAAGCGGCTTATCATTTACTGAAAGTATCTAATCAAGGCATGCGATATCGATCTGGTGACATCAAGCGCTTTCACTTTGCCCAAACGCAGCCTCAACTTTGGTCTTTGGCCGCTGAGGTTCGCCTACAAGATTTTCCTCAGCTCACTCAAAAATTCGAATATGGCGAATTTAGCGGAAGTTTAAAACCTTCAGTTGATTCTAAAAAAAATCGTACTGAATTTTTAGCTCTTAATCGGCTATATCCCGCAGATCTTTGGGTTATTATCGGTAGCTCTTGGTTAAAAAAATCGGTTGAAATCGATGCCCAACTCAAGGGAATGTTTCTACACTCGTCTTCGAAATACACCTTTCTATTTAACAAACGACTCGACATTAAAAGTTTTTTGAACCTCTGGTATGCCACGGGTACACTCAATGTCAATGCCCAAACTATTGACGATCAACTCTTTTTTGCAAAAAAAACAGAGCACCTAAAAAACTTTGATGCCCAGATTCTCATTGCTCAACTTCAATCAAGTGCTCAATGGAAAATTTCAAGAAACTTTCACCTCTTTACCATTCTCTCGCAATGGGTCCCTTTATTTATCAATACCAATAAAGAGACACACAACAAACTTCCCTCTGCTCAAGGCGTTTCTATAACGCAAGGATTACAAAGTGAAGTTCGTTTACAGTGGTTATGGTGAGTCGGGTGAGTCGCCCTTCGCTTTTTTATGAACTTAAGGCCTCTAATAACAATGGTTTAATGATTAAAAACATGAAGTTACCTATTAGGAGGTACTTTAAGTAGTGAACCAGTATAAAATTAGCGTGTGTCAGATATAAAAAGTATTAATTTATTAATTACGTAATAAAAATTAACGTCTGAGATTCAAGAAAATATTAGGTTAC
>JBNKYI010000492.1:0-1818 GCA_050300815.1 Fibrobacterales bacterium | reverse complement strand
TGTGATTTTTCGAATTTCACGGCTTAATTCTGATGTTGATGCGTCGGCGCCGGGCTCATTTAAGGTTTAGTCTTTGCCAATTTTGCGAGCAAAATGAGGGGCTCAGTTGCCGCCCTGCTCATTGGCCTTCAGCGCAGAAGAAATGAATGAATTTTCATTCACGGTGTTTATGAAAATGGAGTCAGTGCAATTTTGAATACAATAACTAAGCTCTTGTCGAGGTTTTCGGCTTGGGAATATCCCACAAATCTTCGTCTTCGCGAGATTCCCAGAGGGTCATCGCACGGTCTTTCCACGTTTTTACCGCAACGGGAACATCGGGATCTTTGCGATGGCCCGACTCAAAGTCTGTTTTAGCTTGATCCATGACCTGCAAATACTTACGAGCTTCATCCATGCGACCAAGTCGCATGTAAATGGCAAAAGCCGTATAAACCGATTGAAATTCGAGGTTTGCATTAGGAAAGTCTGAATTTAAAAATGCTTTTTTGAAAGCCTCAGCGGCCATTTCTAGAGCGGCAAAGTCATTGATAGAGTGCTGGCGTTGCAGCAGAGCGATCTTCAGCCAATAGGCTCCCTTTTTATAGTGAGAATAAGGCTGACGATGCCTGAGCTCAACCTCAACCCTTTCGAGGGCAATGCGATAACTGTTAATTGCCGCTTGAAAACTACGCGGATGTTCAAACAAACCCGCTCTATTGGGAATTTCTTCGGCAATGGTCAAACGCTCGCCCATGGTTTCTAAAAGCTCAGACAATATCGAAGGGCTCAACTTTGAAGGATTGGTTTGTTGAGTCACCAAATTAAACGTTCTGAAATCTTTTTTGTCGGGACTCGCAAAGTAGCATTTAGGGCAAACTGCGACACTCATTTGCGTGTAATTGACACTCTTAAACCCATTGATTCCCGCATAAAGAGGGGCGTAAAACTGATCGAAGTAAATAAAGAGAGATTTGGCCTTCAATTCATAAAAAGGAATTGCTGACGTTTTGCAAACAGGGCACTCTACCGCGATTTCATAAACCGGGTCTTCTCCCTCATCGTCTTCTTCTGCAGCCTTTTCTTTCTCAATTAAAGATCTCAATTCGTTAATATTTTTCATAGAAAGAGTGGGTCCATAGGCCTCAATATACCGAATCACCAATTCGGTATTTCCATTAAAAAATATTTCTAATCTCTTTTTTAATTCTTCAATATCAGCAGCCATATACACGTCTTTTTAAAAGGCTATTATATTATAGGTTCACCCTGAAGTCAAATGGTAAATTTTACTGCTAAGCCCATGAATTTATTAGCAACTATGACGGGGCTAGCTTGGTGGTTTCTAAGAAAAATTCACCAAAAAAAACTCCTCAAGTTTTCGCAGCCCCCCTCTCCCTCAATTTGGGTTGTCGGCTCTCACCAAATCGGTGGAGCCGGGCGCACCTTGATTACTGCGGCCATAGCCAACGAATTAAAAAATTCGGGCCGCGCTGTTGAAATCTTATGCCACAGTCTGTTCAGAACCCAAAAAACCTTAGAAAGAAGCGATCGCTTTCCCTACGTCAGCGAAGACGCTCTGTGGATCAAAAGACAAACGGGACTCACCGTTCACACCACTCACTTTCGCGGTCAGTGGATTGCTGAAAACCCTCTTCTGCCCCAAACCCTTCTGCTTTGTGATGGCGGGCTAGAAGACCCCAACTTAAAAGACGCTTATCAAATTCGACTGAATCCCCCTGAAAAACTTCGATTCAAGGATTTACTCCCCTTTGGGAGCCATCGCAGCAGGCCTCAAGATCACCGCCCTGGAGATTTGATTTTAAGAGAAAATGTAGA
>JBNKYI010000491.1:0-1827 GCA_050300815.1 Fibrobacterales bacterium | reverse complement strand
GACCCCAAAGAAATTTGTCATTGGCTGAGAAGCAACGGCTATGAAGAAGTCAGTATGGTTGAAAGCCTCGGCGAATTTTCTCAACGCGGGGGTATTGTCGATTTTTATCCCTTTGGGAGTGAAGAGCCGATTCGCTTAGACTTTTTTGGCGATGAAATTGAATCGATTCGTTGCTTTGATGTATTCAGTCAGCGTTCGACACAGATCTTACAAAATATTTCGATAGAGTCGTTAGGTCCTTTGCGCCCTAACCCTGATCAAAAGTTAAAACTTGCCGAAGTGTTGCAAAAGAAATACTCAGAAAATTCAAATGCTCGCCGCAAGTTTCACGATGGTTGTGTGCTTTCAAATGAAGACAAAGGATTGTTTTGGGTACGCAATGAATTAGACCACTCGTTAGAGTCTATATTGCACTGGTTGCCCAATGCTTGCCTCTTGCTTGACGATGCTGCACGTTTAGAATTGAAAGCAGCTGACCTTTGTGAAGGTGCTGCTAAAGAAGCGGATAATAAGAGCCTGTATGGGGCACCTCCCGAATCTCTCTGGCTGAGTGCGAATGAGTTTAGTGCGATTGTCGAAGAACGATCTCGTTTGCTATTTACTCCCAATCCTTGGACTGAAGGGCAATGGATTTCGCCGAAGATAGAACCTCAAGAAAGAGGCAGTCTATCACTGGATGAATTGGTTGAACGTATCAAAGTATGGTATCTACGAGAGTATTATGTCGTGTTGCTCAGTTCGAGTAGGGTGCAGACGGAGCGTTATCGAGAATATTTAGGAGACTTGCAAGAGGGAGTAGAAATTGTTGAAGGGGCTCTCTCAACGGGATGGATTGATCATTCGGAAAAATGGGTCGTTTTGACCGATCACCAACTCTTCAATAAAGTAAGCAAGAAAAAGTATTCCAAAAAATATAAGGGGCATTCTGTTGCGCTTACGGATTTCAGTTCGTTGGAGCGCGGAGACTTTGTTCTTCATCAAGATTATGGTTTGGGAATGTTTGGCGGTTTAACCAAAGTGAATGTTGATGGAATAAATGCGGACTGTTTGCTTGTTCATTTTTCGGGTAAAGACCGCTTGACCATTCCGGTAACCGACTTTTATAAACTCGAAAAATATTCGGCAAAAGAAGGAATCGAGCCTAAGTTAGATCGTTTGGGAGGAAAGTCTTGGGAAAACCTCAAGAAGAAAGTTTCTAAAAAAGTTGCGCAGATCGCCCAAGATCTCGTTGAGCTCTACGCTAAGAGAAGCTTACAAAAGGGATTTTCTTTTCCCGCTGATGACAAAGACCAATCTCTTTTTGAAGATGAATTTCCCTACCCTCCTACTCAAGATCAATTGCAGGCCACTCGAGACTGCAAAGGAGACATGGAGTCGAGTCGCCCGATGGATCGACTGGTTTGTGGAGATGTCGGTTTTGGCAAAACGGAAGTGGCAATGCGCTGTGCGTTTAAAGCCGTTCACGCAGGTAAGCAAGTGGCTGTATTGGTTCCTACAACCATATTGGCAGCCCAGCATTACGAAAATTTTTGCGAACGCTTTAGTTCGTGGCCTGTCAAAATTGAAATGCTTTCTCGCTATAAGACGGCAAAAGAAAAAAAAGAAATCTTTGACAAAGTTAAAAGGGGTCGGGTTGATATTTTGGTAGGGACTCACGCCTTGATTTCTGATAAACTCGAGTTCAAGAATTTGGGTTTGTTCATTATTGATGAAGAGCAAAAGTTTGGCGTTAAACAAAAAGAAAAACTTCGGCAAATTCGCCTCAACATCGATACATTAGCACTCAGTGCCACGCCAATTCCTCGAACGTTGCATTTGTCTCTCACT
>JBNKYI010000490.1:0-1835 GCA_050300815.1 Fibrobacterales bacterium | reverse complement strand
CCTTTACCCCAAAGCGGACCTGTGGTGAATATTTCTCGTTTTTGCAAGCGTTGGGTGAGCTCATTTGCATCTTCGCCGAGAGAATCAAAATAAGAATGGCTGCCCTTGATCATTAGCAATTCATCTGCAGACAATTGATCCCAATTCTTCTCTCTAATGCGAAGGGCGAGTTGAAGATTGAAAAGATGAGAAATAGCAGTGCTAAGGAGCAGGGACTGAAGTTTTTTTTGAGGTCTAAATTTTTGGCTAAACCAATCTTCGACTCGATTTAAATTTTTTCCTTCATGACCAAAGCGCTGTTCTCCAAAGTAATTCGGCACTCCTCGCACTTTTATGCTTTCGAGTCGCTCTAAAATAGCCGCTGGATCAGCGGTGATGTTTTTTAAGAGGATGCGAAAAAAATTTTGCTTGTGAGTGCCAGTATTCAACTTTCTTTCGTGAGCTTTTAGCTCAAGAATGTTAACCCCTTCGATGGGCGGGATTTTAGGAATTGCTGCTTTAATGGGCCAGGGTAAACTAATCCATTGCCGGGTCACCCCATAGCGATCTTTTAAACCCGAATGAGAAATAAGTCGAGATGAAATGCCAAAGGCATCGGCAATTCGATCACACACCCAAAGGGTGTTTTGCCCAGACTTCTCAAAGTGAATCCACAAGTGTTCACCTCGGCCCGTTAAGGGAACATCCATCACTTCATCGACGAAGAAATCGCTGTTTTCTAACTTAAATCCGGCGGTGCCGAGAGGGGCTTCATAAGCGTAAGGCAAAATGGATTGCATAAATAGACCTTAGGGAGAGAATGATTTGGGCAAAGATAACGATCTATTCACACATGCACAATAGAGGGCCCCTTTGGGGATTGCTATATTGCGAAAGATCTGAAACGAGATGCGAGGTTTAAATGATTCGCTCTGCAATTAATGAGATGTTACAAGATAAACCCTTAGGAATTCTTTGCGCGATGCCTGAAGAGGTTGAAGAATATCTTAAACATTTTAGCAATGTGCAATCTATACATGTGAGTGGTGTTGAATATTTTGTCGGATTAATTAACCATACTCGGGTTATTGTTGCTAAGTGTGGAGTGGGCAAGGTGCATGCGGCGACGGCGACCCAAACACTCATCCTAAAGTTTGAGGTCGGAGGGGTGCTTTTTAGTGGAGTTGCCGGAGCGCTCAACGAAAAACTCGAAGTCGGTGATTTGGTTGTGAGTCACTCGGCCTTGCAGCACGACCTTGATCTATCTCCCTTGGGGTTTGAACCCGCACAAGTGCCTTGGACCCCTTGGAGAGCCTTTGTGTCTCATCCTCCTTTAGTTGAAGCAGCGGTGAATGCTGGTGAAAAGTTGGGCCTGCCTATCTTAAAAGGTCGAGTGGTTTCAGGAGATCAATTCGTCGCAGATCCCGAGCGGGTCAAAGTGCTTAAAGAGTATTTTGAAGGTGATTGTGTAGAAATGGAAGCGGGAGCGGTGGGTCAGGTTTGTGCTCTCAATGGAGGAATTCCCTGGGTTACTATTCGAGCGATTTCTGACAAAGCAGACCATAGTTCACCAGTAGACTTTCCGACGTTTTGCGTAGAGGCGGCTAAGAAAAGTTATCAATTGGTTGAAGTCATGTTGCAATCTAGTTAGTCTGGCACGAACCTGACACAAGGCTGATTGGTATTAGGTTCGTGCCAGACTATTTTTCCACCCCACCCCACCCCACCGTCTCTTCCTCCCCCCCACGGCGGAAGAGAAGAAGAGAACCCGGACCGCGCTCGCGTGCGTCATATGCTAGTGCTGTTCGGCGTCTGGGTTCCGCTCTAGCCTCTGCTCCGCCGCGTACGCCGGTTTC
>JBNKYI010000489.1:0-1852 GCA_050300815.1 Fibrobacterales bacterium | reverse complement strand
GCCTGCCCCGCACGGCGAAGCAGGCGTTTTTAATGGGCCGGGCTGGTTTCGAACCAGCGTAGGCGAAAGCCAGCGGATTTACAGTCCGCCCCCTTTAACCACTCGGGCACCGACCCATTTTAAGAGCCGAAAATAGGAATCGAACCTACGACCTACTGATTACAAGTCAGTTGCTCTACCAGCTGAGCTATTTCGGCATGAAATTTTGAGCCGCAAAAATATGAATAGATGCTTGTGCTTCCAAGAGAGTTACTTGAAAAAAATCATTTATTTTCTTTTTTCTTCTCGACTTCTAGAATTTCGATCGCCTTCTTTTCTAACGCACCGTGAATTTCTAACTCAAATTCATCCACTCTTCTTAGCGGAACCCACCCTCTCACCGAACTGCACATCAGCATTTCTCTCACTTGAGGCAGTTCTTTGACAAATAGGTCTCGCTCAATCACTTCAATTTTTGCCTGCGCAAACCCCTCGAGCAACTTCTTGCGTATGATCCCTGGCAAGATTCCACGGCTCAACGGAGGAGTTGCCCAAATCCCATCTAGATTATAGAATACATTGGCCGTCGTGAACTCAAGTACGGCCCCTTCAGCATCTACAAAGAGCGCTTCATCTGCCCCCCGAGACTCCGCCTCATTTTTCGCCATCACGCTTTGTAAATAATTTGTCGCTTTTACATGGCCCAGATCTGATGACTCACTGTGCCCCTGTTTCACCAATGTAATCGCCGTAATCCCCTCGCGTCGCATTCGCTCAAAGTCTTTGCTGATTGGCAAAGCGGTAATCAGAAGGGTTGGCCTTACCTTTTGAGGAAAACTCAATCCCGGCCCGCCCACGCCTCTGCTGAGCGTCAAGCGAACAGCTGCATCCTTTAAGCTGTTTTGTTCGCACAACTCTTTAATCACCCGATCAATTCCCTCTTCTGTAAAATTCAGAGGAATCCCCGTCGTCTCACAACTGCGCACCCAGCGACTCCAGTGCTCTGGCCAAAATTCGACCTTACCCTCTGTGAATTTAACGGTTTCAAAAACACCGTCGCCAAGTAAAAAACCCCGATCCCATATAGAGATCGACGCCTCTTCTTCGGGAATAATTTTATCGTTTAAAAAAACTTTCATAGACTTATTTCGTTTTAGGACATCCCTAAAACCTTAGAACCAAATTCCTGCCTTAAGATCGATAAAAACAAGGCGCTCAAACTTAAAATAACTTCCATAGTCAGGACCCCAATTCGCATCAAACTGGATGCCTCTCCACATAGACTCTAAATCCCTATTGAGCGTCGCAGGCGGAAGGCATTCTGCAATTTTTTCAACCGCATTTATCTGACAAGAATACAGTACTTCCGAAAAGCTGTATAAAGTAATTAGAAGCTGATCGTCCTTATAGTCTGCAGGATTTATTCCCACGACTTTTATCTTTGCGGGCAAGCCAAGCTCTGAATTTTCAATATATGCGGCGCGTACACTACTAGCAAACATGCTATGTGTATTAGAGCTTAGGCATACTCCTTTACGACACAAATGTTCTTCATCCAAATTGCCAGTAAAAAACAAGCTGTCGACTAAGAAGAATTTTTCTGACGCATTTACCTTCAAGTTCTTGCTCGAGGCCTCAAAAGCCCCATCTGACAAAAGATGAGCTTCTGGGTTTTCTACAACTGGCTCTGAAAATTCATCAATGTTGGTGAAAAAGCGCAATGCAGAGCCTTCGGTTTGTCGGTCGATTGCAAATATCTGCAAAGAATGAATCGAACCCTCTTCCCACAGTTCAGCATTTTTTTGAGCTAAATCATCAAAATGAATAATCGCTTCAGCGGGAACGTGGTCTCCACCACCATCAAAGACGAGTT
>JBNKYI010000488.1:0-1859 GCA_050300815.1 Fibrobacterales bacterium | reverse complement strand
ATAGAGATCAAAACGACTGTAGAAGACTTGCAGGCTAAAGGCGGGGTTGTCTTTGGTAAATTGACGCATAAATTCTCTGGCTTAATAGGGGTTTTGCGGGAGAATAGGGACTTGGGGGATAATTTACCAAACTGGCCTAATTGATTGGTGCTAATTTTCCAAGCACAATAGATAAATCCGCATCCTTTTAAATATAAAGGAACCCTTACGCTTCGTTTGCAGGTCAAAGCATAATAATGCCTTGCTCGTTGCCATTTTTAGCTCCAATCAATTAGGCCAGTTTTCATTCACTGTATTCATGAAAATCCCCCCCTTATAAGCTTTATAATTAGTTAATATTTAGTCAACAAGGTTTATTTACCCACACGATTGACCGGGAAGCATTTATGAAAAGCAATATAAAAACCAGTAAAAAACACACCCTAAGCTTCACCGCTGGTGCGGCTCTCTTTTCTCTAAGCACCCTAGCCCTGCCCCCTCGCGCCCAAGCCGCTGTAGAGCAGTGGACCAACGGCGATTGGAAGATCACCCGCTGGGGCGGCGCCGATGTGATGCGCTGCGATCTCGACAGCCAAGGCAATCTCTGGTATGGCACCCAAAACGGCGGCCTCAACTGGTTTGATGGCTCCGAAGTCTATCGATTCACTGACGGGGGCAACATCTCGCAATCTCATCTTTTTCAAACCCTCTATATTGACGAGCAAGACACCGTCTTTTGGTCTCATGATTTTGACGTCATTAAGGTTTATAACAAAACTCTAGCTGGAACCATTAATGGATACAGCCCTTACGCTTTGGGTAAATCGCCTGATGGAACACTCTATGGCAGCAGTGGCGGAGCCTCTAAATATGAAAATGGAGTATGGGTGACGGATAGCACTTATACTTCTGCCGATAACACTTCGTGGAATAGAGAACTGATCTTTACCTCAGACAGCACCTTTTGGCGTTTTAACGGGTCGAGTGCCGTTTATCATACCCCGCATTTTAATTCAATCTATTACAGCTCAAACGATATTGCCTTGATTTCAGATAGCGCAATGGTCGCTACTGGAAGTCTCTCAGGAGCGGCACTTATCCCTGTTAACACCAATGTTAAAGAATATATCAGTGGCACCGACTGGACACCGAATAACTATTGGTTGAAATACCCCGTCAACGATCCTCAGTCAACTTATCCTTTCGCTAGCCCTAATAACACCTATACAGGGGGTTTAGGAGTTGATGCCAATGGTTTGGTTTGGGTAGGCGGCACGGGAATAATTGCGACCTTTGACCCAGCAAGTTACACTTGGGAAGCCTGGACGGGAATCGACACCCTCGAAGCGAAGATTTCGGATATTCGCATCAAGGGCAATAAATTGATTGCCTGTGCCTCTGGCACCTTTTATGAATACACTGGCACCAAACACCTGCCTTCTTCTTCATCGCCCTCATCTTCTTCTGATCTCTCTTCGAGTTCTTCAGACCCCTCACCCCTTCTCAATCGCCAACTGCCTACCCAATTGCAAGTGGCCGAGCAACACCTTTTGGGGCAAGCTCAATTTGCGGGTCTGATCACTTTAAAAGTCTACAACTCGGTGGGGCAAACTCTGGGCGCCGCTTCTTTTGATGTGCAAGCGGGGCAAAGCCTGCATCTGCCTCTGCCTGGTCTAGAGCAGCATCAGGGCCCTTGGCACCTCGAGGTCTATTTTAAAGGCGGGCTTAAAGGCGAGGTCGACCAACGGGTCTTGCGGTATCATGTGATGCGGTAGCACGGACTCCAATTTTCATAAACACCTCAGAGGTACCTCTGAGGTGTCTCTGAGGTCACTTTACAATTTTCATGAACACCGTGAATGAAAATTCATTCTTTTCTT
>JBNKYI010000487.1:0-1874 GCA_050300815.1 Fibrobacterales bacterium | reverse complement strand
CATCGGTTGCGCAAGGCAAATAAACAAATTGGCTCTTTGGCGACAATGTCTGTTTACGGTCGAATTGCGGGCACAATTTCTAGTCTTGCCGAAGAACGAGGCAAGAGAATCACTCTTGAGAATGGTCGCTCAGTGGTGGCTATTAGAAATCGCCCTACCCAACAACAAATGGCTGAAATGTCAGGCACGACCCGCGAGACCGTTTCACGGGTTTTAACTCAGTTTAAGAAGAGGGGATCAATCTCTATGGCGGGTCGAGATCTTTTTATCTTAGATTATGATGATTTACGGAGTAAGGATATCTCTTAATTTTGAAATCGTTTGTCAATTTTTCATATGCTGCTTTTTTTTGGATTGTTGTTTTATTCGCGGGATTTTTAGCCTTTGATAAAGTGTTCATGCCTGTGCTGGCAGGACGCTATAAAGAACGAGTGGAATCGCCCAAAGTCGAGGGACTTACGGCAGAAGAGGCTGAGCGTATTCTTCGCGAAAAGGGTTTGAATTTTTATTGGATGCCCGAAGCCAAGTTTTCTTCTACAGTGCCTAAAGGCCATGTGCTTTCTCAAATACCTGTGGCGGGTCGAGAAGTTAAAGAAAATCGAACGGTGACTCTCACGGTATCTAAGGGCCTTCGCGAAATTCAATTGCCTTCTTTTAGAGGGCGTTCTAAGCGACAGGTTGAAATTGCATTGCAGCAAATGGGGCTTGTCAAAGATTCGATTTTGTATTCCAAACACGGCACTATTCCTTATGGAGTGGTGATTCGCACGTCTCCAGGGCAGGGAGAGTGGGTCAAGGTGGGCGCCAACGTGAACATCGTAATCAGCTCGGGAATGGGTTCGGGAGTTTATCTACCGAATTTAATTGGGCACTCTTTTCAGGTGGGTAACGACAAAATGGACTCATTGGGCTTTGTCGTGAAAAAAGAAGAGTTTGTTGCGGATGACAAAGATATTTTACCCGAAACAATTATGGATCAATTTCCCTTAGGTGGAGAGTATCTCAGTGAAGGAGATACTGTTCTTTTGAAAGTATCTAAATGATGAGATATTTATTTAGCGTGTTGCTGGCCTTGGCTGTGCTTTTTCTTGTAGGATGTAGCGGTAGTCAAAAAGCAGTGGAAAAAAAGCATGACGGCAACGAGTTGTTATCTAGAGATTCTTCGTCGATATCGATGCAAGCCTTTTTAAGGGGATTAGATTACGAGAACAGAGGCAAGGCCTCTATCGCACTTTTATTTTATCAACAGGCCCTCAATTTTGATCCCCAGTCAAAATACCTTCACTTCAAAATGGTCGATGAATTTATTGAAATTCAGGCGGTAGATTCGGCTTATGCGTGGGCGCAAAAGGGGATTGCACTTAAAGGAGAAAATCGAGCGGAGTGGCTTCTTATTACGGCGGGGATGCATTTGTATTTTAAAAATGAAGTTGCGGCCGAAAGCCTTTTAGTGCAGGCTGTGGAAAAGGATCCCACAAATCAACAAGCCTTATATGAGTTGCTTCAGATTTATGAAGAGCGTCGAGACTTTAAAAAGTTGCAATCGGTTTTAGGAAATATTGTGGCACAGGCAGGTTATCCCGAAGCGTTGGTTGAGAAGTTTTTATTGGTCACAGCCATCAACCAAGACACTCAGGCTCAAGCGAATATGTTGCGAACCTTGTGGACTGAGACGAATGATGACGCTTGGGGGTTGCAATTAGCTCAGTCGCTTATGTCGGCGGGTCATTTGGCAGAAGCTTCTGTGGTTTTGAGTGAGGTGCAAAAGAAAAATCCCGAGAATGAAGAACTAAAAGTGCGTATGGCGATGCTCTATCAAACCATGGGGCAAGCAGAAGAAGCGGCACATCTTTTCGAGTCTCTTTACGATTCAC
>JBNKYI010000486.1:0-1880 GCA_050300815.1 Fibrobacterales bacterium | reverse complement strand
TCTTTTTTTTGTTTGCTTGCTCTTCAACGACACCTCAACTTGAGCGAAACAATCCGATTTACGCCCAGCGGGGCTTGCGGTCTGGAGAAAGCCAAGCTTATTTTAGAATGCCCGGTGAATTTATCGTCATGCGCCCTGACGAAGTTCAAGAATGGGCCGGCGTAGAGGCTTTGGAATTTGCCACAGAGTTTAGGGATTGGTTCCAAAATGCCTTTGACCAAGAATTTATTTCTGCGGGCAAAGGAGCAATTCAATCTCTCGCAGTCGATACGCAACGAGTGATCAGAGAAATTCAAGCTTTAGACAGCACCATTTATATTCCCTCTTTTTTGCCTCGACAAGGCGACACCCTTTCGGGCAAAGAAAGCGTTCCTCGCTTTGTTTGGTTTATTCACCAAGTTTATTTGGGCCCCGAACTCAATGCATCTCAGCTTTTTGATCGACGCCTAAGAGATCTAGAAGCCGCCTTGGGCTCTAAGACCACTCGGCCCGAGCTCAATCTTATTTTCACGGCCAGTCTATGGGATAATATTCAACAGCAATATGTTTTTCACCGTATTGTGCAAACGGGGCACCCTTTTGATTTGCCATTGAGTTCAGAGTTTTTAACGACGCTGATAAAAGAGGGCGTCGAACAATTGCTTTCTAAAGCACCTTGGAGGCAAAAATGAAATCCATTTTGCTTCTTTTAATGCTTTTCAGCTTTATTTCGGCTAAGGATTATCCCATTTATCGAAATGGCGTCCTTCTCTTTTTTGGGCCTGACTCTCTGTTGCCCAACAGCGGCTCTCTTTGCCGCGCCCTTAAGGCGGCCAACGCCGAAATCACTCAGCCTGAGTGCCGAGAAGAAGGGCGTTTTGCTCGCAACGTCAAACTTAAAATCTATCGCGAGTGGCTCGCAAAAAACACTGTTGACCACGTCAAGTTAGAAGATTTGGCCGCTCGCGATGCCGAAGTTAAAGCCTTCTTCGAGCAAAACCAATGGAACCATATTCTGCTTATTTATCCTGTAGGCCAAGAGGTCAAAATGGCCTTATTTTGGGGAGGACAACCCTACCCCAAAGAGATTAAAGCCTATCCTCTTAGCGATCGACAACCGATTGAATATCACATTTCTCAACGCTTTTTTGTCGGACCAACAGAAAGGAAAATCTCAGAGCGCGAAAGGGAATCTCAACAAAAAGAAGCCGATGCCTATTATTCTGAAAAAATCATTTACGACACTTATTTTACCTTGGGTACCCAGTGGATTTCGGCCCTAGGTGACCACAGTCAAAGTGCCTTTAGAGAATTTCGTTTTAATCAATCTCAAGATTCAAGTTCACAATACGATTGGACCGAAACTCATAGCCAAGGGTTTAGCCTTAGCGCAGGTAAAGGCTATGGCGGAATGTTTTATATTGGGATTTTTGGCGCTTGGTCTCGCTTTGATACCAAATATGACACCACCCATCTGCGCATTAAAGAATGGTATTACGACCGCTATGATCTCGGGCTAGAAACTTATATCGGAAAAACCTTTCCCCTTCCCTACGAGTTTGATCTCTTTCCCTTTGTCTATGCAAACTTTTCTTATACTTGGATGTCAGAAACCTTTTCTCAAGAGCTTCCGCAAAATGGGGCTGATTTGCGGGTAAAACTGCCTACGGTAAAAGGAGCGAGCATCGCCCTTGGATTTCGTCTGCTTTATCAGTCGAGTCACGGAATCGAAGCCGCTTTGGGCTTATCCCATCGCGGAATTGTGGCTAAAGAAGCTTTTAATCCTGACCCTCAAGAAGAAATTGGAGGGACAACCAATGAATATTGGTTTGGTTTAAAATACTGGTTAAATTTCAGATTTTTAGAGTAAGTTTTAGGTAAAATAAGGATCGTCTGCAAAA
>JBNKYI010000485.1:0-1908 GCA_050300815.1 Fibrobacterales bacterium | reverse complement strand
ATCGGCTCGGGTAAGTAGCGAATTAAGCGATTGCTGAGTTCTCTGACCAGTTGAGCTTGCTCTGAGACGACTTGGTGGCGAAACTCTTTGGCCTGTTCTTCAATCCATTGTGCAATGACCTGCTGACGCGCTTCAGGGCAAGTACATTGGCCTTCATTTTCGCTGAGATGTTTTTGAATATAGCGGCGTTGCTCTTTCATATAGTCTTGCATATTAAAAGGCAAGCCCTTGTGCTCGATAAACTCAGCGATAGAGTGACTTAGAGAATGAGAACAAAGAGAGCGTCCTCTGCAAAAGTCTAAAAACTCTTCGATATACTTTTCGAGAAAACAGTGAAAGTCATCGATAAACAAGGTCATGAGCAAACTCCCTTGTCTGAATATTTCAAATAGAAAGAACGAAAAAGTTTTTCGATGGGCTCCACGTCTAAGGCTCCGCTCATTTCTCTTGCCGAATGCATTGAAAACATGGGATTGCCGAGGTCAACCACTTGTATCCCCAATTGACTCGCGCAAGCAGGGCCGATTGTCGATCCACAACTCAGGTCATTTCGGCTGTGAAAAATTTGATGGGGAATCTCTTCGTCTAGACACAGGTTTTTGACGAACGCGTGGCCAGAACCTGCAGTGCCGTAGCGAACGTGAGCATGTTTTTTGATAACGGGCCCCTTGTTGATAACAGGGTGATGATCGGGATCAAAGCGATCGGGATATCCGGGGTGCCAAGCGTGGGCCATATCTGCAGAAATAAACAAAGACTGTGCCATACTGGCGGCCAAATTCACTTGCAAGGCATCGTAAACGCGGGTCAACAGGCTTTCGAGAAAATTTGAACGAGCCCCTTCAAAGGATTCAGAGCCAATCTCTTCGTGATTAAAACTCACCCAGAGATTCATGTGTTGTACAGTTGAAGAGAGTGGAGGGAGCGCCTCGAGAGATGAATGCATCATCGCTAAGTTGTCGAGTCTTCCCCCATAGATATATTCGTTGTTGATACCGCCCAAAGCGGCTTCTTGCACATCACTTGTATACAGTTCCCAATTTAAAATTTCTTGAAAACCGGTCATTTCTTTGATTTTTTCAATAAACTCTGTGTTGTCAATTGAGGTGCCGCAAATTCCTGTCATTTCGGTTTGGGGATTTAGCTTGAGGCCGTTTTGGTTAACTCCTCGATCGAGATGAATCGCCAATTGCGGAATGCGCAACCAACTCGGAGTTTGAATTCTCTTCTTTTGAATGCGCCCTTCGCTATCTTTCCCCCAGACGAGACCTGCAAGTCTTAAGTCTCTGTCGAGCCAAGAATTATAGAGCGCTCCGCCATAAATCTCGAGATTTAGTGAAGACGGTTGTGCCCCACTGCGAATGGGGTTGCTCTTTAGCGTGAGACAAGGGGAATCGGTATGGGTGCCAATTGCGGCGATGGGCAACAGGGCCCCTAGAATTTTTTCTGGAAGTGTAAATGCGCAAATTGATGCATCAGAGCGAATAACATAGTAAGCCTTGCCCCATTCGATGGGCCACAAGGGAGTTTGCTCTTCAAGGCGCAAAAAACCACGAGCTTGAAGAGTCGCTTCTGCTGCTTCCACTGCGTGATAAGGCGAAGTGGATCGATTTAAAAAATCAAAAAGTTTAATAAGGCTCTTGTTCATGTAATTCGGGGAGGATGAAAGCCTTGCTAAAGTGTAAAAAAAAGAAAGAATTTGTGAGAGAGAGAAGCACTTACAAAAAACTTTCAAAAAGGTTGGATGTATTTATCACAAAAAATTCACTAAAGCTTTGGGGGTTTTTGCCGATAACCTAAAAAGGAGGTCTAATATGGACATAGCTACAGGTTCGATTGTTGACGCCGCTTCGGCAGGAAGCGAAATGGGAATTAAGGTCTTAAAAAAAGCTCAAGAAATGGGAGAGG
>JBNKYI010000484.1:0-1913 GCA_050300815.1 Fibrobacterales bacterium | reverse complement strand
CTCATAGTGACTACGGCGAAGATGACTCGGAATATTACAGTGGTACATCATTTAATAAAGATAATATTGATATATCAGCATCTACGCTTGTTGATGAACCAGACATAAGTTTGCTAGGTGGCCATTATGCAGCTTCTAGGTTTAATTCGTATCAGGATGGTAGCCATTATCATATGTATTTTCTTCATCGCATGGACCATCCAAGCTACGGACCCTTGCAGGGTTATAACTTGATACAAGTGAATCTTGGTATGTTATTTCATGTCGATGGTAATGATGGCTCTGTCGGCATTGATGGTTTTGTTAACGATGGCTTTTGGAAAGGTGAATATACTTTATTCTCTTTGTATGATTTGACAACAAGTGAGTTAAGAACTGGCTCCTACACTGCTTTTGATTTAGTAGATGATCATACATATCTGTTAAGCTATTTATTTGTTACTCAAAAGACATCGGATATCGATAGAATTCATCAAATAACTATTAAAGGAACAGTGGTTCCCGAACCTGCTTCAATCATACTTTTTGGTGTAGGTTTAATAGGTCTCGGTCTTACCAGGAAATTTAAACTAACTAACTTATCTTCTATAAGAGAGTAGTGCATTTTGGGCGGCCTCGGTCGCCCTTTTTGATTAAGGGCACCCGCACCGGAAACGCAACAAAACGATGCGAGGGTTGGAAAGGCGACAGCGGGAAGATATGCTGCCGCCTCACCTATACCCACCGCGCCGCTCAAACGTATTATCTCGTTCGAGACAAAAGCGGCCGTGAGCTGTCGGGGTTTTGCAGGTCTGGGCACTCACCGACTAATCCCAGCCTTTGAAGAGAGGCAGTTTTATCGCCATGCCCAGGGCGATAATTTATGACGCTGAAAACTTCATCAGCTTGATTGCCTGGAAGTTAACGACAGATCCTCCGACCCGCTTCGTTACATAAAACAAAACGAGCGGCTTTGAGCTGTACGGATCTCGCAGCACTCTAGCGCCGATTCGATCAACTACAGTGTAACCCCTCTCGAAATTTCCAAATGCAATTGAGAGGCTGTCTGCGGCGATATCAGGCATTCCCTCGGCCTCATAGACGGGATACCCCAGCAGCATAGAAGGTTGTCCAGGCTGAAGGGTTTGCGCCCACAGGAACTGACCATTTGAGTCCTTAAATTTCCTAACAGTCGCCGCTGTGCTGCTGTTCATTACCCACACCGCCCCTTGACGATAGGCGGGGCGGAGAGAGTGAACAAGATCAATCAGCTTGTCTTCAGGTGCGGAAGTGGCGAAGGCACCCGAAGCACCAGAGGCAACATACTGGAGTTCACCCCAGGTACGGGAACTGTCACCATCGGTCGAGGTATCGTAATCTAAAAAACCCCTTGGCTGATTAATGCCGTCACCCGTGATGAACGCAGTCGATTCGTCTTCGGCAAAGTCATCAGTCACTTCATTCACGATGAATTCACCGAGGTTGAATTGAGAGTCATCGAGCAACTGCTGGGAAATGGCAATATTGCTATATAACTCGCCAATCGGCGGGGCAATAGCTGAGAACTGTGGGGAGGTAGTCACCGGGCGTGATCCAGTTTCGCCAACCCAACCCGAAGCGGCATCGCCCGTTTTAACCAGTTTGCGATAGTCAGACGATCCAACTTTGACAACACGGGCAATCTGCCTAATCGGGCTGATGTCGCGCAGGGTCGAGTCGATAACGTTATCAATCTCCAGCGGGACGCTGTAGCCGCCGTCAGGATCAGAACCCATTGATAAGGTCTTAGTTTGCAAACTGGCTAGTTCATCTTCGCCACGACCGGAACGCGCCCAGATCAGGAAGGCGTTTTTATGTTCCTGGTTCTCAGATGAATAGTTGCCGATAGCAGGACGTCTGACACCTTTTGCGAGCTTGGTAACGTCACCTTCAAT
>JBNKYI010000483.1:0-1913 GCA_050300815.1 Fibrobacterales bacterium | reverse complement strand
ATCAAACGCCTCCATCCATGCTTCAATTGATTCTACTGGCGTAACTACTGGTCCGGGATTACCAACCAGCTTCAATACTCCGTCAACTTTAAACTGTTGTCGAATGGACAGGAACGGACATTCAGCCTTGAGGGCAAAAACAATAGAATGATAGGTACCAAAACTGATGGTGAATTCAGCTTTACCATACAGGTACATTTGTGCTTCGACATTGTAAAGTGGATTCAGCACTTTAATTTTGGACTCTCTTTCAGTACAATCGATTACCTCTCTAATTAGTTTTTGCTCTGTAAGCTTTCCATAAAAATGGGGGCAAATTAGTAATTGATGTTGTGTTTTATCGATCACATACCGTAGCAAACGACCCATTTTGGGGATGTAAGATGTAAGACTGACTGTAGCTGAACCAAGATCGAGTCTGCGAAACCCTTTTAATTCAGTCAGCACAACCATAATAAAAGGCTCTCGATCCATAATTTTTAGCAGTTCTTCAAATTCATCTAAGCTTCCCTTATCCATAAACTCTTCTGGACTTCTTATCGGGTGAGCAAAGGCTATATCTCCTCCCATATGTATCTGAAGATTTTCTCTTAAGTTAAGTTGAGAAATATTTTTTAAACTGATGGGTTCCCGAACAGTCCAAAACTCAGCACTATTGAGAACTTGCTTACGAATGATATTCTTTGTGGTATTCAAAAAAGGCCCAGAACTATTTGCTAGAATTCCAAAAGGTATCCCTTTACAATTACAAATGGCTAACTGCAGTAAATACTGATTTTCGTATTCTGAATATATTTCACCAAAATAGGGATATTCGGGACTGCTGATAACCAAATGATGCTGCATCAAATCTTTGACTACTGGATCCAGTAATTGCGGCCTCTGGAACAGTTCGCTCTGATCGATCTGTTCGGGCATATTTGGATAGATTTCTAAAAATGTAATCCAAGGTTTAATCTCTACATTTTTATATCTATTCAAGTCTAACCATTTGTGTAAATAAATCGTTGTCTGAATATTTAAGTTTAAGGAGTTAATAGACAACAATAGTGCTCCTTGCATGGCTTCACTACCACGGTTACATCCCCAAGCATTTACGATACCAATTTTCATAACTTTCTAGTTTTATATTTTTTTGACGAGTCTTTCCGCCACATTCAGTGGTCAACCGCTTGAGCTTAGTTAAATTGACCAGCGTCAATCATCATTAGCTTGCCTACCTCAACCGATCCGATGAAGCCGATCTCATCAGTGTGTTTTGCTGTCATAACATTACCTAAATTTATGGCCAATCATGATCGTAAGTGATTGGCAATTACTTCGCCATCTTCAAGGTTTGAAAATGGATGCGAAAATGAAATATCTATAGTTTCACCAAACTTTTTACAATTATTCAAAAATTTTTATGTAAATTTTTTTGAATACCTCGCTTCAATATCTATAAAACGCAAAACATAGGCCATTTTAATTGGTAGTTTTTCTTCCTTAAAAGGGCAATTACTATGCCATACAAACTTATCTAACAAAAGGGCATCTCCTACTTGATAATCATAGGTTACTTTGTTTTTTATCGAATACCAAAACTTGGATGTTTGAGGCAAATATCGCATCATCAAACTCTTGAGATGTCAACGACTCAGAAATATCTTCCTGGACTATTTGGTGGACGAGAGATATGTCCTCATAACCTGAATAAATACGGCGAGAAACACATTCGACTCCCCCTCCTTGGTCTTCTCTATTAATTGGGTCTAGTGGAACCCATAGAGTGCAACCAAAATCCTTTGGTTCTATGTAATAAAACGCTTTGAGGTCTAAATGCCAAGTAAATCCTATTTCTTGCGGTGCTAATTGCAATACCGATGCTTGCGCTAATTTTAATTCTTTTTTGCTTAATTTCCCTAAAATAAACC
>JBNKYI010000482.1:0-1914 GCA_050300815.1 Fibrobacterales bacterium | reverse complement strand
TCCCTACACACGCTCTTCCGATCTGTAAAATATATTAACTAGCCTTCACTCTTGAAAGATAGCTATTGTGGCTCTCTTCAAAATTAATTAGTGTATTTGTTTAAGAATTCTCTTTAGGAAGATGTTTCATCTTCTTGTAATATCTCTCCCAATGCCGTAAAACAACTCGATAGCGATACTTTCGCTCTTCAGCTATTCTCAGTGAATCCAAATAATGAAATTGAACCACAGCAATCGCAGATATGTCTCGAGCCGTATCACCTGTAAACTCATGAAACTCTTTTATTTCATAGTAAGGCTCTTTCAACAAATACTTGTCACCCGAAGCTTTTTGCACTTCTGCCACAATGAACTTTAAGTCTTCATCAAGTAAAACGTGTAGCTTGTGATCTCTCTTATGAATAGGTTCTGTGCAAGCACCTAGAAATAAAAGGAAACAAAAAGACTGCGCAAGCACAGTCTTTTTGTTTAAGCGTTTAAAAAAAAGCACACCCATATCAGAACGAATAAGTCGCAGAAATCCTAGAAAAGAAACGTCCGCTGCCTTGGAATATGTTGCGATAAAGTAGATCTTCGGCGACGGTAACATCAATCTTCAACTGCTCTTCAATATTGATGCCAAAGCCCATTCCAACGTGATCGCCTGCAGTTCCATCGCCCTCGGCATTCGTGTACATGTAGTTTCCTTCTTGGCCACAAAAGCCTGTATCTCCGGCATTTGCTGTTTCGGGCAGATTACATTCGACATAAGAAATGACTTTCTTGCCGCCAACACGTATGACAAACCAATCCCACCAAATATTCCGTTCAATACCAAAACTAATCACCGCACCATTTTCGTTATAAACATCAAATCCTGATGTTCGATCTGATTGATTAACCACGACTCGACCATCTGCAGAGTGACTCCAACCACTGGTTTCATCTTGAATTTCAAAGTATTCAAGCCCTAGCCAGAAAAAACCTCGATCCATCGCCACATTTACTCCTGCACCCAGTGTAAAATACGTCTGCTCACGACCATCAGTCGTTGTATATCGAAGTTCTGCGTGGGGAATAAACTCGCCATTAATCAAATCAAAAGTTGAGAACATGCGAGTTTTTCCCCAGATACCAAAGGCTCCTGCGTCAAAAAAATCGTCTTTGCCCTCGCCAAAGTCTACCCGAGTCAGGCCACCAGATATTTCCCAATCCACATCTTGGTTAAATTGAAAGTTCACCCCGGCATCCATGCTCATGACCGCCGCATAAGCTCTCTGGTTAACCACATAAGCGTTACCACTTTTAACCGCGCCTTCTTGCATTCCAAGATAAATATGTAAACCAAACAAATTGCCACTTGGTGAAGAAAGACCTAAGAAACCATCAAAATTTGTACTCGTTTCGGGAACGGCAATGGTCGTATCTTGAGATGTTCGATTTTCTTTAGGTACAACGACAGAATCAGGGAGAAAGCCAAGCAGAGGATCTGCTCGATTAAAAGCGCCTCCAATAGAAAAGCGAGGATCTCGATGAGCCTCGTCTCCCAAACCTAAAGAGAAAATCCCTCCAAAATATGGATTTTGTGGATCTACATTTCCACCTGCTGACAGGTCATCTGTGAAAGAACCCAACTCGCCAATCAAGTAATTGGGATAAATCCCAATATTCGCTGGGTTATCATAAATGCTAATGTCGTCCATGATAAAATTTGAGTTTTTACCCATAGACTCGACACGAGCATCGGTTGAGAAAGCAGGCACGCTCAAAAAAGCCACTGCGCTACCTGAGAGAATTAGACGATTCAAATTCATTTGCTCTGTGCTATTAGATTAACTTGCCTTTTAAAAATTCTAAAAAACTCAAGCTTATTTTTACGTTTCATTGGCCTGCTCTTACATCACTCACAGAAATTGGAAATCAAAACTGCAGTAA
>JBNKYI010000481.1:0-1925 GCA_050300815.1 Fibrobacterales bacterium | reverse complement strand
GATCTCAGCTCAAAAGTGCAACGCCTTATCACCGAATTTCCGGGCAAAGACCTAAATGTAGGGTGGTCGGCCACTGAGCAGGGCAATCCTGTTTCTGCGGTGAGTGTGCCCGGAGTTGCCGAGCTGATCATTAAAAAGGCTCAACTGGTGGCCGAATACGACTTTGCCTCTAAGAGCATTCGATTAATCGAAGATACCGAAGCGGTGCCGAGCCGAATCGAAGCCTCTTTGGTATTGACGCAGTTGAATTTGCCCACCTTAGACGATGCGAAACATATTGTTAGTGTGCCCGACTACGCTTCGATGCTCGACGCAAAGAAATTTCTCGACCCCGACGAAGCGGCTAAACGGGTTGAAGATTTTAAGAAGGCGACAAATGGAACAGGAAACCTTGTTCCCTCAATCAATTTGCCCAGCATTGATATCAATGAATACGGCCGCATGGATTTCAAATTTGCGGTGTCGCAGAGCGGGGCCTTTAATGCCGAGTTAGAAACCCCGCGCCTAGCCTTTATGGGTTTTGGAGTCAACGATCTGAGATTGAACTATTCGGCCCCAAGCTCTTCATCGGGTGATATCTTTTCAGACCTTGTCAATGGCCAATGGGTAGGAACGTGCAGTCTCGACGCGATTGGTTTGCAGTTTGGCGGAGCACCCAATAGCAAGTCGATGGCTTGGAATATGAATCTCGAGGGGATAACTATCATCATTGAGAAGTCTAAATTGACTCAACTGAGTGCTACGAACTTGAGTACAGAGTTAGCAATCCATAGTGGCGATCGGTCGGTCGGCGCCAGTTTGCACCTCGCCGGTTTTGCCTATACGGCGGGCCAAGCTGCTGAAGGCACTACACCCCAAAAGTTGAGTAAAATCACCCTAGATCAAGGGGATTTCAACTTTCATATGGGCAAAGGAGAGTCGAACTTTGATCTAAACTCACGGGTCAGTGCACTTGTGATTGAAAAAGGCATTCTCAGCAATGTCAATTTTGGTGTATTTGTCGAAAATCAGGTCTTTGATTTTAACGCCACTGGGAGCTTTTCGGCAACAGGCAGTAGCAGCAGCTCAGAAAGCGGCTTGGGTAATTTTCAGTTTGATGCCAGTTTAGATCTTGCCATCAAAAGAACGGGCTTTGGCGCCACAGGTCGATTGGCCTTTGCTCAAACAGAGAACTTTACCTCGCTTTATCTCGGTGGAGAGGTTCATTTGCCCACTGGCATATTGATCCCCAATACGGCCCTGATGATTAATGTTTTAGGCTTAAGAGGGGGCTATAATTATTTGGCCCAATTTGATAAAAACCCCGACGGTTCGATTGATTTAAGCCATGACCCGATCAGATTTACGTTGACGACCAAAGAGAACAACTACGTGGCGGGGGGCACCTTAGGAGTAATTGATGTGGCGGGGCTCTTTGCCTTAAAAGGCAGCGCGACCTTTAACTTTGACAACACCTTTTCGTTAACCAGCTTGTCAGTCGCTTCTAAGGTGAGTGTGCCGGGTAAACAACGATCGATTTCTCAGAATATTCAAATAAATGAAGGGGATATTCTCCGTGGTGTTTTTGCGGGTGAGTATCAACCTTATACGGGAAACACCCCAGGTTCGTATGAGAATATCTTTACGGGAGTCTTAGATTTCGATTTGAAATTTCCGAGCAAAGCAATCAAGAGTGGTTTCTTACAAAAATATGATGTCGATCTATTTAGTTTAAAAAATACGATCAATCTCTTTTATGGCTCTAATGGCACCAGCACTCGCTTTGCGGTAGAAACCGCAAACAATGACCCGGCGATATTTAGCGGAACCCTGGCTTCGATTAAAAATAGCCCCTTCGAAAACCCCTTTGGCTCGATGACCCCCAACGGTCATTTTATGACCTTAAAAACGAAGTCTGCGAATGGCTCAGGAACTCCCATTTCAGA
>JBNKYI010000480.1:0-1926 GCA_050300815.1 Fibrobacterales bacterium | reverse complement strand
AGACAAATCCCGATGGCGTTTTGCCCGAAACGGAAGACACTCTTCCCGACAGCCTAAGAGCCGACACAAGCTTTACTTTACCCAAAGCGGGAGTCGTCGCCGACGTGATTGCCAAGCGTTTCTTCTTAGTTCAGAGCAACGATCAAAATCAATGGTCTGTTGTCAAAGAGTTTGAAATGGCTAGAGGAAAGAACGATGGAGATAAGCAGGTCGAAGGAGATCGCAAAACGCCACTAGGCGAATATTTTATTCACGAAATAACCGCCGGAGAAAAAGTAGGCTCTCTTTATGGCGCCTTGATCTATAAGCTCGATTATCCCAATGACGAAGATAAAAAAGCCAAAAAAAGTGGAAGCGGAATATGGATTCACGGAGTGGAATTTGGCTCACCCCCCACCTTCACCAAAGGTTGTATCGCTTTGGGAAATCAAAATGTGGTGCAGCTTATTCCCTATCTAGAGCTCGGTTCTCCGGTCAAAATTGTTAAGGATTTTGATTCAAAAAAATTAGACAGTTTGTTTGAGCCTCAGAGAAATCATAGGTTGTTCAAAAAATTTCTTAAACGCTTTGGTGCTAAAATCCGTCGAGCAGATCCTCTTGAAAATATTTTTGTGCAGGCCCAACAATTTGCCACTCGCGAGCGCAATTTAGCAAGTGGTGTTGAATATGTACGCGCAGGCAAAAAATTGAGTCAAATGGCTGAAAGTTTGGCCGTAGAGTGGGCTGATGCTTGGTCTAATCGCGATGCCGACCGCTACGGGGCTTTATACCACAACCAATTTGTCGATCAGACAGGTCGCAATTATCAAGAGTTTATCGAAAGAAAAAGACTAATTTTTAATTCAAATGACAGTATTCACGTCGAAGTTTCAGACTTTAGGGTCTACCACAAGGGTGAAGACAGTCTCAAAATTTCACTGTTTCAAGATTATATTGGGTATAAAAACGGATCTCCTCTCAGAGTTGCTAGACGAAAGAATCTCGTTATGAGCAAAATTGATGGAGAATGGAAAATTACCGGAGAAAAGTAATGCCAGACAAGACCTCATCCTTTGAAGTTCGTCTAAAGGGAATAGAACAAGAACTCCAACGCCTTTTAGCCGCAGAATGGCTACAGGGAGATTTGGCACAATTGACTCCTTTAATCCAACAAATTGACGATTGTTTGCAAAAAACAGAGGCTCATCGCCTTCAAATTCATCGCCAACTCGAAGAAAATATCAAGCAAGATGACTCATTGCAAACCTGGTTACACGACACTGCGCTCGTGAAAAAACGCTTGCAAATGCTTGAACAACAAAAAGCGGTGATAGATCAAGCCATTGACGATAATGCCTATTTGCAAAATATTCAACGGGAGTTTCGCTCTCGAATCCACGAACTCGAAAACGAAAAGAAGCGCATTCGAGAAGGCGAACGAGTTCTGGCCCAACTAGATCAAATGACAGAGCAATTAGTTGAAACCTATAAGGGAGTGCAAGAAGGGCTTGAACTTCTCAAAAAAGCACCTCAAATTCAAGAAGATTTACGCACGTTAGAGCAATCTCTAAGCGGCAAATACCGTTTGTTGGAATCTAGACATCGCGAAATTCACAATTTCAACGCCAATGTAGAGGCTAACCGTAGCTCAAGTTCTGAAAAACAGTCAAGCTCTTCTCTTCAAAAGCAGACTGAAATTGAGCATTCTAATCAAAACTTGATCGATCTCGAAACTAAAATTTTACAAAGGGCCCAACGACTTAAACAAGTTTTGCAAAGGGTTGAACAAAAAGAGAGCTTGGCCGATCAAAAGTTGCAAAGCATTGATGAAAAAAATCAGATGAATTTTTATGTGGTGGATGGTAGTGGCGATTGCCAACCCATTGCATCAGTAGAAATTACAGGTCCAACAATTGGAGCAACCAATATTCCTATTAATTTCGAGGC
>JBNKYI010000479.1:0-1936 GCA_050300815.1 Fibrobacterales bacterium | reverse complement strand
TTAAGGCAAAAGCAGATAGGGCTGAATAGGGGCTCGACCCTGCTCCACTATCGTTAACAGGAAGAATTTGAATGAGATCCATTCCACAACTTTGCACCCAGCGGGCAAAGGGGATCAAGTCGTAGAATTCACCAATTCCACAATTGTGCTCAGACTTAAGTCCTGAAATGGGAATCGCGACTCCCGTTTGAAAATGAGTAATTTCACCGTATTTCATTGAGATTCCTTTGGAGGAACAAGAAGGGGAGCGATATCGCAAATTTGTTTGTCTTGTGCAAAATAGCCGGGCACTCGGAGCATGCGGGCTTGCCACGTTTTACTGCCGAATTGGGCGATAAGTTCGAAGTGGTCAACACCTTCCCAAACGAAAAATTGAAATTTTTTGAAACCTGGGCAATCCATATCCCCGCTATTGCGAGGAGGGCCGCTGAGTTTGCTTTTGGCGCGAAGCACTCGGCCCAAAACGTCGAGGCGGTGTTCGGGATCTTCAAATTCGCCGATCACTTTTTCGAGTTTGTCGTCGGTAAAAATCAAAAAATAGCTGGATTTAAAACCCAATAAGGTATCGCTTTGGGTTAGAATAGAGTCGTCGATTGCAGCAAAAGCTTTGGCGTCATACCGAGAAAAGAATTGGTTTTTGCTCAGGCCCCAGTGAACGAGGTAATGGCCTAACTCTGAGTCGAGAGATTTTTTTTTGTCGAGGCTGGCAATGACTTGACTGGCCAGCGAATCGGGAATTTCATCGCCTATCGCCAAAGAGGGTTGACCTGAATTGTCGGGTTCATCGAAGGGCAGTCGAGCGCTGAGGTCAGGGAATTCTTTGATAATGTGCAGTCGAAGCTGTTGAGCTCTTTGCGGATTGCTTTCTTTAAGAGATTCCCAGAGGGCGAGCCAAAGCCAAGGATTGCGAGGGTGAGTATTCAAAAGGTTTTCGACAGAAGTGCTGAGATTCTCCGATTGCAATAGGGTACCCTCAAGAGGAGTTGAACAAGAGGGAAAGGGGTTCGACCCTAGCTGATCTAAGGCGTCTTTAATCTGTGGATCATTGGGAAAAAGGCGAATGAGGTTGCGATAGACGGTTTCTGCTTGATCGAGGCGATCGGTGTTTTCAAAGGCCTGCGCAACGGTGAGTTGCAAAGGCCTGCTGTAGGGAAAGTCGTTGGGAAGGGTTTCAAGGGCTAAGTTAAGGCTGTCGCTTTTTTTGAGATGAAACAAACTTTGCAACAGAAGGCGATAAGAATATTCTCTCGCGGTGGGATCTAGTGTGAGAGAATAGGGCAGCACTTGCAATACAGAATCGTAAAAGCACTGCTGAAAATAGACTTTAGCCATTTGTCCATAGGGTTTGCCAAAAGAGGGAGAAAGCGCAGTGGCCTCACTAAAAAAAATGAAGCGCCGGCCCAGGGTTACCCTCTTGAAGTTCTTTTAAACCCAAAAGATAGAGAAAAAAAGGTTCGCGCTGAAAGCGGTCTTTTAAGGCGGCGAGTTGAGGAAAGTGGCGATTGAGAAAACGGGTGCGATAAACGCTGGGTTCTTTTTGCTCTAAAGCAAAAAGCATTGCGTGCAATAGATAAAGGGGATAGTCGTTTTGTTCGTTTAAGAAACGAGTAAGAGATTCAAAGTTTTCGGGATCGCGCTCAATTTTGCGCAAGATACTTTCAAACTCTTCTTTGAGTGTGAATACTTCTCCTTCCCACGAAAGTAATTCTTGATAATTCTTGCCTTCGCGAATTTCAGTTCCTACCGACAATCCCCAAGGCACTCTTTCGGTGATAACCATTTTGCGCGGATTGAGAAAAAGATAGAGGCCGACGCCGAGTAGCGCGACAATGACAAGGAATAAAATTTTGCCAAAGGAGCGATTCATGGTTAGGACTTCATGAAGTCTTCGAGTTTTTCTTTAAAGTCTTTATGTTTAAAAAGCTTGCGAAGGGTT
>JBNKYI010000478.1:0-1941 GCA_050300815.1 Fibrobacterales bacterium | reverse complement strand
GGCGGTAGGTAGGTGAAGTTGTTGAATGAGAAATTTATCGTACAATCCACTGCTGGCTCCCAATAAGGTTGCGCATAAAACTGCCCAAAAACCTTTGTGTTTCAATAGGTTTAAATCTTCAATAGATCCGATTTTGACATAACTAAACAAAGAGATGAGAATGAGAATAATTCCCGTCCACTGCGAAGGGGTTGGGGTTTCTGCAAAAAAGAGAGTGGCTCCGCAGAGGGTGAACAATGGCCCCGATGAACGAATAGGAGAGGCAATGGTGAGGGGAATGTTTTTTAATGCGTAATAGCCTAGAGACCAACTAGTGACAATGAGTGCTGATTTCATTGATATCCAAATCCACTGTGTAGAGAAAGAGAGAGTGACAATGGAATCTATTGTGTTGAGATGGCCGAGGAACCAGAACAATAATCCGAACCCATTACTCCACATCAAGACTTGGGTAACGGAATTGTTTTTTACACCGGCTTTTTTAGCGAGGTTATAAAGCGATAAGAAAAAAGCGGCGATTAGCCCTTGGTAAATCCACATGGCGCAAAGTTAACAATTGATGGATGTCGATATTACAACACATAAATCCGCTCCCCCTTACGCCTTTCTATATTTTGTTTCAAAAAGAGGATCAAAATGAAAAGCAAATTCCGCATCGGGATTTCTCCTTGCCCCAATGACACCTTCATTTTTAGAAAGTTGATTCGCGAGAAGTCTCCCATTAAAGATCTAGAGTTTGAGTTTGAATTTGCTGACGTGCAAACCTTAAATGAAAAAGCATTACAGGGTGAGTTGGATTTGCTTAAGATATCCTTCGGTCAATTGCCAAACGTTTTAAAAAATTATGGTCTTTTACCTTGCGGAGGGGCTTTAGGGCGAGGCTGTGGCCCTTTATTGATTCAAAATTCAGACGTCTCTTTTTCTCAAGACGTCTGGTTGCCAGGAGTGAATACGACTGCCCGTCATCTCTTTGATTTTTGGGCTAAAAACCAAAGTCAAAATCCTCAAAGAAAATTTGGTTTTTTCGATGAAATTTACCGGAATCTTGTCGAACAAAAAATCTATCGCGGGGTAGTTATTCACGAAAGTCGTTTTACCTATGAGCGAGAGGGTTTGGATTTAATTCAGGATTTAGGCGCTTATTGGGAGCATAAAACACAGTCTCCTATTCCCCTTGGTGGGATTATTTTAAATCGCAGACACCAAGCGCGTACAGGTGAAATAATTCGCGTATTACAAAAAAGTTTAGAAGACTCTTTGGCTGATCCCAATCGCGATTTCGCATGGATTCAATCTATGGCTCAAATCGAAGACCCACAGGTCGTGCGCGATCACATTGCCTTGTATGTCAATGAATTTTCTTTAGAAATGAGAGAAGAAGGCTTTAAGGCTGTTGATTTTTTAATGAATCACCTTTTGGGAGAAACCCCGAAAAGAGAAAGCTGGCTTTTATCTGAGAACGAATGAGAAATACTCGCAACTATGCATATATTTATATATTTGCATAGTTGTAAAAGGTGGATCTTATTATGAAAAAATATCAACGTAAAGCCTCGTGGGATGTGCTACACAGTGCCCTTAAAGAGAGAATTCTCATTTTAGATGGCGCCATGGGGACGATGATTCAGAAGTACGGCCTCGAAGAAAAAGATTTTAGAAATGAGGCCCTAGCCAATCATCCGGTGTCACTTAAAGGAAATAACGACTTGCTGGCGTTGACGCGTCCAGATGTTCTGGCTGAAATTCATAAAACATATTATGAAGCAGGTGCAGACTTCGCTGAAACCAATACCTTTAGTGGAACGACGATTGCTCAAGCAGATTATGAATTGGAAGCTTGGGTTGATGAAATTAATCGAGAGAGCGCCAAACTCGCTCGCAGAGTGGCTGATGAGATGACGGTCAAAGAACCTCATAAACCTCGTTTTGTAATCGGATCTA
>JBNKYI010000477.1:0-1966 GCA_050300815.1 Fibrobacterales bacterium | reverse complement strand
GCTGTCGACGAAGTTAAATCCCAAAAACTGAACTCCCATGGATTCCATTAATAGGGCTTGGTCCAAACGCGTAACACCACATACTTTTATTTTTGTTTTCACAGAAACTCCTCAATTTGACGGGGACTGTTAAATTTAACAACCCTATGATTCAAGCGATAGAAAACAGAATTCCTTCCGTATTATTTGACATATCTTCTCTCATTCAAGAGGCGGGTGGCCATTGTTGTCTGGTTGGGGGATGGGTACGGGATTTTTTGCTCGACGTCGATTCGAAAGATTACGATGTTGAGGTTTATGGCATAGATGCAGATGTTTTAGATTCGATTTTAAAGAAGTTTGGTAAGCCTAATCATGTGGGCAAAGCCTTTGGAATCACACTCTTGGTCATTAATGGAGTGCAGTACGATTTTGCATTTCCTCGCACTGAGCGAAAAACAGATGCAGGCCATAAGGGATTTGAGGTGCAAACAGATCCCTATATGAATTTTGAGCAGGCCAGCAGTCGACGCGATTTTACCATCAATGCGATGGGATTAAACTTGCCTGAGTTGACCTTTGAAGATCCTTGGCGGGGGCGACAAGATTTAGCCGATAAAATTTTACGCCACGTGGGGCCGGCATTTGGCGAAGACCCTTTGCGGGCGCTGCGGGCATTGCAATTTGCGGCTCGTTTTCAGTTGGTTGTGGCTCCAGAGACTGTTAAAATTTGCGCCGAGCAAGATCTGTCTGAACTCTCGGTAGAACGAATCGAAGAAGAATTTCGCAAGCTGTGGCTCAAATCTCTAGCTCCAGGATGGGGTTTATCTTATATGGATGCAATGAATTTGCGTCGTTTTTTTCCTGAGTGGCTTGGGATCGATTGGACGTTACTTTGCGCCCAAATCGATCATTTGGCGACTTTAAACCTAGGGGAAAATGCATTAAATCGCGAGCTTCAATTTTATTCTTTAAGTGTGCTAGGTTTAGATCGTTTAGCCATTGATGCTTTGTTATTAAGGGTGAGCCGATTGCGTAAAATTTTAGATGAAGTTCCTTTAATGGCTGAGCTTCTTTTAAAAATTCGCGAAGTTAAAAGCCGTCTCAAAGAACTGACTGAAGGAGAAGTGAGACGATTTGCACTGCGCTTTCCTTTATCGCTTTCTTTACCGATTGCCCGCGCCGCTTTTTTGTCTGAAGACGAATTTAATTTCTTAAAAGAATTTGGTTTGCGCCTATGTGTTTTAGATAAATGCCCTAAACCCATGTTGGGGGGTAAAGACTTGATAACTCTAGGGGTCAAACCTGGGCCACAAATGGGCGAGTGGATTCAAAAAATTTTTGAGCTTGAACTCGATGGAGAACTGCGCTCTAAAGAAGAATCGATAGAGTGGTTGAAGGGGCAATTGGGGATTGACAATGGACAGTGGACAGTGGACAGTGGACAGTTGATGTTGTGAAGATGCCTGAATTTGAATTTTACAAGCCGCTTGTAATCTAGGATGCTTCTAAAAATTCATGTGATCTAAAATAGTCGGTCTAATGGGCTGAGGTTGACGTTGGGTTTGGCTAAAACGTGGGTGTAAATTTTGGTGGTTTCTAGGTTTGAATGCCCCATGAGTTCTTGTAGAGTTCTAATATCCATTCCCGATTCTAAACAATGGGTGGCAAACGAATGCCTAAAAGTGTGCAGGGTAATGCGCCTCTTGTTATCCATCAAATTCAAAATTTTCTTTAGGGATTTTGCCAAGGTGCTCGGGCTCTGATAATAAACAATCTCTTTTTTTAACTCATTGTCATAATGAAAGGCTTGACTTGGAAATAGATACTGATACGGTATAGATCTATAAGCGCTAGGGTGTTTTTTATGAAGTTGCTTGGGGAGGGCCGAGAACCCGCGATCTTCGAAAAGGGCTTTATCTAATCTGTGTTCGGCCTGCACTATTAGTTCTTGTAGAGGCTCAACTAAAGAATTGGGGAGCGGGAC
>JBNKYI010000476.1:0-1977 GCA_050300815.1 Fibrobacterales bacterium | reverse complement strand
ATCGCCATCGGCATCTGACGCAAAGTTTTCAACAACTAGGGTGCCATTTGCCGCATTTTCATTAATAGTGACCGTGGTGTCTCGCCCTACAGGCGCATTGTTGAGGTCATCTGAGTCTATATAAATCTTATAGATGATCGTGTCTTTGTCATTTGAAAATCTGGCTCCGACGGGATTCAACAAGAGCACCTCAAAAAACTCATCAGGTTCTTCAATGAGGGCGTCATCTATGATATTAACACCAAAATTTCGAGTCGTTACGGCATTTTTAGGAAAGCTTAATGTTCCTGACTTACTGGTTCCCGGTACAGAAAAATCAAAGTCAGCCCCTTCGATCGCTTTGTTCGTCACTGTTCCAGTTCCCGAGCGCACCAAATAATCGACACTAATATCTTGACCATTGATTATGCTCTGACTCACTGGAATTTGTAAAACCCCATAGGTTTCACTCACCGTCTGAGGAAAAGATTCAACTAAACCCAAAACGGGTTTGTCGGGATTAAAAGGAACATAGGCACCTTCATCTCCGTTAAAACCACCGCTAAACAAAATGTTTTTGGCAAAAATTTGGCCATAGAGTGAAAAGTGGTGACCGAGTTCTACGGTCGCATAGGGCGCTGAAATGGTTGCATAAACATTGAGCCCGGTACCAAAACTGGCTTTGGTGCTTTGTTGCAAGACGAGCATCATCATACCACGGGCAGAGTCTACTGGCATAATATTGATTTCGTCACCATTACCAATGCTCAATTCGCCCGTAACGATAATTTTAGTTCGGCCCCCGTTCGGTTGAACCGCATAAACACTTTGCGAACCACTTCGAATGGTGAAGTTTCTAAAAACATAAACTCCTTCATCAAAAAAAGCCGTGTAGTTTCCGGCCGTCATCGTAAAATCTCGATAAACTCCTGGGGCAATTGAGGCGCTGTCGTTAGACCACGTCACAGTCGCATCTGTTGTTCCCGCCGTAACAACCGTATCGGGAAAATCTGTCGCGCTGAAAATGGGAATCGAAGGCTTCGGTTGATTCCACAACACATTATTAGGAAGACCTGAGGTCGCATTATCAATGACTGTTCCGCTTGTGGTCGAAGAATATGTGGTGCTGACTCCGTTTTTCCAAAAGTCTAAACTTGCCCACTGAGGAATCAGAATTTGATTTGAATTTTTTCCAAATGAAACCCCTTCATAGAAATGAGTTCCCGAATAGCCTCCAAGGGTGACGTTGCCATCTCCTATCCAAGTTTCTTTGCTAAAAAGAACGGCAGACCCCGTCACACCGCCAGCAATGTATGAATGCCCTTGAAAATAGTGAGGCTGAGCTGCCGTCAATACATCTCCACCCGAAGTCATGTGATGTCGAATGGTGTCTGAAGACCCCGCAGAGAGATCAATGATCACACCCGCTCCGACTTCTCCTCCCGTGGCTGTCGCATTCCCCGCTCCCCCCAAAGAGCGAATCGAATCGATTGCATAAAGCGAATATTTAGACAAAACAGAGTCTACCGAAAGGTCTGCCCATGCCACTGAAGCACAGGCCACCATTAAAACCACGCTCAATGGCAAGGTTCTGGTTGTGATTTTCATTTTTAAAATCCTTATGATGCCAACATCCCAATCCCCTACCATTCCCAGAGTAGAGGTATCCGCGTCTAACTCTATCAAAATCTATAGCCAAAATGCCATTATTAGATGGGAACCCGTCAAAATATTTGATTTGTGTTCCATCTTTGTTCTCTGAGCAAATAATTTATCCCGCAAATTAAACCTTGCTTATTATATTTGGTCTTCAAAAAATTTTATCTGTTTGCGGAGGAATACTTTTGGCAACACGAATTCGACTGACTCGTCGCGGCCGCAAGCATCAGCCTGTTTACCGCGTGGTAGTTGCTGATGGCCGAGCTCCTAGAGATGGCAAATTTCTAGAGCAAGTGGGCTTCTTTGATCCCACTCACCGTCCTCATGTTTTGCGCATTG
>JBNKYI010000475.1:0-1992 GCA_050300815.1 Fibrobacterales bacterium | reverse complement strand
CTGTTGTTGCTTAAGCGTCTTCAAGACCTTAACTCTTACCTCATTCGATTCCATATTCGTTGACTTTCGAACCACCCTTTAGTCCACAAAACCCAAAAAATCTGCGCTGCACTCAAGACAACGAGACCATAAGCTTGATAAAGGTATTGCAAAATATTGTAGAAGGGATAAAACCAAACCCACAAATGCGCAATGATCAACACAGGCAAAACCAGCAAGCCCAACGCATAAAAGCGATTACCCCACAGCGTCAAGGGTTGTGCCAATCCCTCTTGTTTTTTCATTCGGGATTCTGAAATCCAAAGTAAAAACCAATTGAGCACAGGGCATACGTAAAGCAATACGGGAAAGGGCATACGCCGCGAGCCCTTTTCAATTCGACTGTACTGTTGGGTATAAATCCAAACGGGAAAAACAAACAAAAGGGTGATTCCCAGCGTGCCGCAAATTATCCACAATAATTCAAACCAAATTTGATGTCTAAGCCAAATGCTTTCGGGAATAGATCCCCAGCGGGTTTCTTCAAACAAAAACCAGATGCGCAACAAACTCACCCCTAGAGCCAAAAAAGTGGAACACGAGAAAGTCAACATCAACAGACGCAAAAAAGCGTCCATTAATTTCGAACTTTTTGAAGAGTGATTCAGGTGTGGTACTCCGCGTTAATTTTAACATACTCATAACTAAGGTCGCAGGTCCAAGTCGATGCCTCAGCCTCTCCCAAACCTAGATCTAGAATAACCAAAATTTCAGGTTCCGCAAAAATTTTATTTAATTCATCGATATTCACCTTGAGGGGCTGCCCTTTGGCAAAAACTTCAAGCTCGCCAAAACGAAGCACCAAATTCATCGGATCAATAACAACCCCACAAGTGGCAGCGGCAGAAACAATGCGTCCCCAATTGGGATCTTGACCAAAAAGCGCCGTCTTAACCAGTTTTGAATTTGCCACAAAACGCCCCATCTGTCGGGCCTCTTGGCGTGTGCGAGCGTTAGTTACTCTAATCTCAACAAATTTAGTCGCCCCTTCTCCATCTCTAACGATCGCCTTCGCCAACTCGGCAAAAACTTCGCCGATGGCCTGTCTAACTCTTCCCTTTTCAGATAGGCTAAGCGACTGATAAGAAATCCCCGATGCCCCCGAGCTAAAAAACAACGAGGTGTCATTGGTACTCGTATCACCGTCTACGGTAATGGCATTAAACGATTCGTTAATAATCTCTAGGTACTCGCCTTTAAAATCATCACTGAGTTGAAGATCGGTTGTCACAAAAGCCAGCATCGTCGCCATATCAGGGTGAATCATTCCCGCCCCCTTCGAACAACCTCCAATAAAAATGCTCCCCTGTTCTAATTTCACTTCTAGAGCCACTTCTTTCACGCAGGTGTCAGTAGTCAGTATCGCTTCACTAAACTCTCTTCCTGTTCCTTGCTCTAAACGCAAACACTGGGCTTTAATTCCCTTTTCAATACAATCCATAGGAAGTGGGGTGCCGATTTTTCCTGTCGAACAAACGAGAAAAGAGCCCTCTGCTTGTCCTGTTTCTGTTTCAGTCAAGGTCGCCATGCGCAACGCATCTTCTGCTCCTTGAGTTCCCGTACAGGCATTTGCATTTCCCGAATTGACTACAACACCTCTAACAAAGCCGTTTTGCACAAGTCGAGAGCGGCTGAGGGTTACTGGAGCTGCACACAGGGCGTTGCGGGTAAAGGCTCCAAAACACAAAGCACCTTGAGGCGCAAAAAGTAAACCTAGGTCGGGTGAACCCGATTCTTTGATACCGCAAACTCCACCAGCGGCCAAAAAACCCTTTGCGGCCAAAACGCCACCTTGAACCTTTTGAAAATTGAACTTCATAAAGCTTTCTCGCTAAGATTGACGAAAGAAGGATGTTATATTTAGATTCTAATGAGTCACTCTTAAAGGGCTGAGTTTTAAGGTAGACCAATTGGTCTCCAAAAATCAAGGTGATCTAAGAGATGCTCTTAAGA
>JBNKYI010000474.1:0-1994 GCA_050300815.1 Fibrobacterales bacterium | reverse complement strand
GCTCCGGCTGCGACCTGATCGCCGTCTATTGCCACCGACCAACCCACCACTTTATTTCGCCCCGAATTTTTCGCTTGATATAAAGCCTTATCCGCCAATTCTAACACTCGGTGCCCTTCTTCTGAGTTTTTAGGGTATTCTGCATAGCCAATACTCACGGTCACATTAAGAATTTGTCCGTCACTTAGCGTAACGGGATGAGAAGCAATGGTGCGGCGAATGCGTTCGGCTGTGTCTCTCAAGACATTTCCCGATGCCTCAGGCAATATCACAACAAATTCTTCACCACCATAGCGCGCTAAGAGATCGACTCCTTCGCGAATTTGAGATTTCATCAACTGTGCGACTCGCCTTAAAATTTTATCTCCCACAGGATGTCCCTGCTTGTCATTGACATTTTTAAAATGGTCAATGTCAACCATTAAAAGCCCCATCGCTTTTGCACTTCGCTTCGCTCTTTTTAACTCATCGGCAAATCGCTCTTGAAACATTCGGTGATTGAAAAGACCCGTTAACCCATCGCGCGTTGCCATTTCTTCTTTTTGCTGAAAGGCTCTCGAACGCGAGAGTGCGAATCCGGCTAGAGAACCGATGCTCATCAAAAGATCAATATGATGTTTGCTGTAGCTGTTTTTTGATTTTGATTCTAAAGAAATCACTAGATCAATCACCTCACCCTGCGAAGTGATGGGAATGGCTGATATACTTTGTAACGATTCAGAGCGGTATTCATCCACTGAGACCCGAGTTAAATACTCGCCTAACTTAAACGTTCTACTCAAAGGCACGTTATTTAGAAAACAAAGACTTAAAAAAGCTTTTCCATTGATTTCCATCTCGCGCCCTGTAAACATCTCAGCGTGCAATCCCGAAGCGTGAATCACCCGCGCGTGATTGTTTTTAGTCGTCATTCGCTCGAGAATCATCAAGCGTTCATAGCTCAGATTGGCATCAATAAATTCAACCAAGTGTTGAAAAATTTCTTTTTCACTCAAATTCTTTAAAAAGCGTTTTTGATATTCAAGAAGTGAAGCAAATTGTTCTTTTTGGTAATGATGCTCAAAACCCAGATAGTATTTATAGGCCAAGTAGCCAACGAGTTGTCCAAAACTTTTCAATTCGTCAATCTGATCTGGCCCGAAGGCGCCCTCTTCTAAAGAATCTACGCAAAGCACTCCGTTAAATTGACCTTCGACATAAAGGGGAACGCCAATGACTGATTTTACAGGTAAAATGTCTTTGTAATAAAAAAGAGAGCGCGAATTTTCTAAGCCCCCTTCAAGAATCTTATCAGAATCTTGCTTTAGCAATCGACCCACCAGACCTTGTCCCTTGCTTATTTCGGCATTGGGTAATACTTGGTGGGATATTGAATCAAAGATTCGCAATACTAAAGTATCAGGACGAGGACCGGGAAAGAATAAAGTGACTGAATGGGCTGTGGGAATCACCTGGCGAAGCATCGACAAGCCTTCATAGAGCCTAGCGTCTAGTTCTGCTTCCATTTCGGTTAAAAATTTTTTTTTGAATCGGTATTCAAGCCCTTTAGAGGGTTTCTTTTTAACCAAGTCATCAAAAGGCACATTTTCTTCTTCTAAGGTCTGTTTAACAATTTGTTGAACGATTTGAGTCTGAGTTGTTACTTGTGGCTTTGTACTGCGATTTATCCAAAAAATTAAAAACGAAATAAAGGCCAGAACTAAGCTATAGAGCCATATTCCCCCTTGCACTGCTAGAGCCGCAAAAACTCCCGATAAAAATAAAGCCAGTTCTTTCATAGTCTAACCGAGCGAACAAATAGAGTCATTCCGAGAATCCCATAAATGATATTGCCAAACCAAGCGCCCAGAAGTGGGGGAACCGCTCCATTTTGCCCCAAAACGATGCCGATTTTGATAATAACATAATAGCTAAAGGCCAACAACAGCCCAATGCCAAAATTCGTAGAGATTCCCCCTCGAATTCGAGGATGGGCCAAAGCCAAGGCAATCAGA
>JBNKYI010000473.1:0-2019 GCA_050300815.1 Fibrobacterales bacterium | reverse complement strand
CAAGGAGAGACTTTTGAGTATGCTGAAGAACGCAGATTATTTTATGTGGCCCTTACAAGAGCCCGTTGCCAGGTCTATATTTTAGAGTGCTACGGAAAGTCTTCGGTATTTACTCAAGAACTGATAGAAGAATCTGCAGAACTTATCGGTAAACGAGTTGAAAAGGATATTTAATTATGGTGTTGGTCTTCGCTGTGATCATGTTGGTTTTCAGCAATTTATTTATGTATTACGCATGGTATGGCCATCTTAAAACAATGGAAGGGAAACCGCTTTATTTGATCATTTTGGCGAGTTGGATGATGGCGCTTTTTGAGTATGCGTTATTGATTCCTGCGATCAGATGGTTGAGTCCTCAGCTCGATACGGGCAAAATTAGAATTTTGCAAGAGGTGATTGGTCTAAGTGTATTCGTTCCCTTTGCTTTATTTTATCTCAAAGAAAAACTCAGTTGGGATTATCTCTGGGCGGCTTGCTGTCTGGCGGGAACGGTGTACTTTATATTTAGAGGGCGATAATTAAGTGCGACTGCCGTTCTTGTCTAAGGCTCGCCAAGCTTCAGTCTCTGAAGGAGAAACCGGAGCGAGGTTTTTAATGAGTATTGCTTTTTCACCAGGAAATTTGGGATAAGCAATACGAAAACCTTTTAAGCCGGGATTGAGAACGTCGACGGGTTTTCTATGAGGGGTGAAAAGAGCTTCCACTTTAAAATAACCCGATCCCTGAGGATCAAAGATTTCGAGTTCATCCCCAATTTTTATTTGACCTTTAACATCGACAATCAAATGCTGGTGCTCTTCATCATAGCCAGAGACCTGAGCACTGACCACACCGTAGGGCGAAATTTCGCGAGTGGTGTGGTAGTTTTGGGGAAGATCACCCGGAGAAACAAAATAACCAGGCATATATCCTCGACTGTCTGTCTTGAGAGCGTTTTCAATGTGCACGTCGGCTATAGGGCGACCGGCTTCGGTATCGTCAAGGGCTCCTCGGTAAGACTTTACAACCTGGCTTAGGTAGTAAAGTGACTTTGTACGTCCTTCGATCTTAAAGCTAACGACACCTGCTTGGGCGAGACGATCAACAACACCAATGGCGCACATGTCTTTAGAATTCATGAAATAAGTGCCGTATTCATCTTCGTCGACCTCCATAAAGTCTGCATCAGGTCCTTCCATTTCTTTGATGTAAAATTGACCTTCGATGGGAGTATATTCTGAACTCTGAGGCTCATTTTTTTGATACATCTGATATTTGAAACGACAAGCGTTTGAACACATACCTTGATTGGCATCTCTGAAGTTCATGTAATTTGACAGCATACAACGGCCCGAATGCGCCATGCAAATGGCTCCGTGTACAAAGACTTCAAGTTCGAGATCGGGAACCGCTTCATGAATTTCCACAATTTCTCTCAATCGCATCTCGCGGCTGAGAATGACTCGACTGACCCCTTGTTTGTGCCAGTATTCTGCCGTACTCCAATTGGTGCAGTTTGCTTGCACCGAAAGGTGTACATCAATTTCAGGGTGTTTGTCTTTAACATAGGCTATTAAGCCTGGGTCAGTCATAATCAAAGCGTCGGGTTTGTAGCTGATGAACTCGTCTAAGGCGGCCCGATAAGCGCGAATTTTGTTATTGTGGGGAATGATATTAGACGTTAGGTAAAATTTGCGACCCTGCTCGTGGCAGAGCTCAATTCCTTTTGCAATATCTGCGGCAGTGGTGAAACCGTTTTCGCGGGCGCGCAGTGAATATTGAGGCATTCCTGCGTAGACTGCGTCAGCCCCATAAGCGAGAGCGTATTGCAGTTTTTCTAGGTCCCCGGCGGGGGCGAGTAATTCGAGCTTGTTCATTCCCCAAATATAAAAATCGAAAAGGGGGATCTATGGGCAAAGATTTTTCATTGTGAGAGAGGGTAGATATCGAGCTGAATGTCGTTGGGGAGGGAGTTTCACCTCAGAGACACCTCAGAGTTACCTCAGAGACACCTCAGAGTTACCTCAGAGGTGTCTCTGA
>JBNKYI010000472.1:0-2020 GCA_050300815.1 Fibrobacterales bacterium | reverse complement strand
GAAGGCTTGGCTCCGGCCATTGCCATCGATCAGAGCTCTTCAAATCGATCGCCTCGTTCGACGGTGGCGACGATTACAGAGTTGCACGATTATTTCAGGTTGCTCTACGCTCGACTCGGTCAAATCCATTGCCCCCGCACGGGAGAGGCTTTGAAAACCTATTCTTATGGTGAAGTCCTCAAGACGCTCAAAGAAAAGCACAGGGGAGAAATGATCACGGTCATGGCTCCTCTTTATTTGCTCAATAGCACGGTGGAATTGAGTTTAAAATCGTGGTCGAGAATCCCCGCCTTGGCGGATAAATTTTCGAGTCTAGGTTATCGCCGTTTTTGGGTCAGCAAAGGAATTGAAGGGAGTTTTCTCGATCTTCCCCTCGAAGGTTCAGTACCTAAAGGGCAAGAGCTTTATCTCTATCTCGACCGAATTAAAGTGGATGATGACAACGACGAGCGGCTTATGGAAGCTTTAGAGAATGCCGCTGAAGCGGGGCACGGTATCATGGCCATTGGCCAAGGCGATAAAAGTTCTCAGCACATACAACTCTTTAGCCTCTACCCAGGTTATGGCCCCAGTCGTTATTTCTTACACGATGATATCGATCCCAAATACTTTTCATTTAACAGTCATTGGGGGGCGTGTGAAACCTGTGGCGGTTTAGGCTTTTTAGGGAGGTCTCCCTGCGGAGATTGCGCAGGAGAAAAGCTTAAATTGCCTTGGCGTCAGGTGACTTTGGGTGATCGCCGCATAGGGCAGTTGTTGCAATTTGACGTGAGAGAAGCCAGAGCATTTTTTGAAAAATTAGAGTTCAGCAAGAATGAGGCGATGATTGCCAAAGCCCCATTGGCTGAAATTCGCGGGCGTTTAGAGTTTTTAGAAAAGGTGGGCTTGGGTTATCTCAATCTCGACCGCACCGGCGACACTTTAAGTGGTGGTGAGGCTCAGCGAATTCGTCTGGCCTCTCAAATCGGCAGTGGGCTGATGGGTGTTTTATACGTGCTCGACGAGCCGACCATTGGCTTGCATCAAAAGGATACGGCCATGCTGTTGCACACCTTAAAAGAGCTCAGGGATCTGGGGAATACGGTGATTGTGGTAGAGCACGACCTTGAGTTTCTCAATGAGGTCGATCAAATCGTAGAGCTGGGCCCAGAAGCGGGTGAAAAAGGAGGAGAAATTCTTTTTCAGGGCAGTGTTGCTCAGATAAAAAAATCGAAGGTCAGTCCTACGGGGCAATTTTTAAACAAGGGAGCTCAGCGTTTGCCCAAGGTCTCGCCCAAAGAGGCCACGGGAAAAATCACAGGCAAAAAATTGAGCTTTAGAAACTTAGATATTGCTGAAATTGAATTTCCCTTAGGCAAAATTTCGTCTGTCTCGGGGGTTTCGGGGTCGGGAAAATCGACATTGATGCTCGAATTGCTGTGGCCTCAAATTCAAAAATATGCTGCGGGCAAAGCCCTGCGCTCGGCAGAGACAGGCCAATGGTCGATTCAAACAGAAGACACCCTGCAAGCGGTGCTGATTGATCAGTCTTCTATTGGGGCTCACGCCCGTTCGACGCCAGCAACCTATGGCAAACTCTTCGACAAAATTCGCAACTTATTTGCTTCACTAACTGAGTCAAAAATGCGCGGTTGGGATCGGGGGCGCTTCAGTTTTAACAAAGCAGAAGGGCGTTGCCCCGCTTGTGAAGGTCGGGGTTATCACCATGTCGAGATGCACTTTTTGAGTGATCTTTGGGAACTTTGTGAGGTTTGTAAAGGAGCGCGTTTTAGCCCTTCGACTCTCGAAGTCAAATACAAGGGCAAATCCATTGCCGATATTTTAGAGATGAACTTTCAAGAGGCAAATCAGTTTTTTAAAGATCAAATAAGTATTCAACAAATTGTTTCTTGTTTTTGTGGTAGCATTTCTGGTCATCTGGGGGGTCGGCGTTGGCATCAGCTATATGGCGAAAGTGAAAAAGCCGCCAATTTACGATACTGGGCACGAAAATGAGATCCGCAAATTCTCTCAAGATACA
>JBNKYI010000471.1:0-2020 GCA_050300815.1 Fibrobacterales bacterium | reverse complement strand
TGACGAAGTAAATATCCCGTTAACCGTTCGTTGTATTCAAAGACATCTGCCCCCACCATGCGCGCAAGAACCAGACTAGATAAAGTCGCTCCAAAGCTTTTGCGGCGATTAATTAAAACATCGTTGAGATGAAAAAGCACCTTGTTGATGTGATTTTCTTCAAGAACCACTAATTGATTTTCAATTCGAAATCGAAAATTCATTTCTGCAAAAAGATCGCTGCTTTCGCTTGCCGCATTTGTCAGTTGAGAAGGGCTGATATGATAGCGCTGTTGCACTTCACTCATACTATAAGATTCAACATCTCCGATAAATACTTCAACCTCTTCTCCGGGAGCCGAGAGTAAAATACCCGAATCGAGTTTATCCTTAAGGCCATCGGCATAACCCACTTTAAGATGGGGAAATAAATGCAAAAGCATTTCCATTAATTCAGGATAACCTCCGAAATCGTAGATCACCATAGTTTTAAAGGTTCTTGAAAGTCTTTGCGCCAGACTCTGAACGGCTGTTTCTCTCAGGCTAAAGATCATACTTTGGCCTCCTTAAATAGGTTAATGATCTGATCAAACTTCATCCCTCTTGATGCTTTAAACAACACCAAGTCTTCGTTTTCTACTTCTGCAATCAAGGCATTTGCTATTTCTTCATTATTCTCATAATGCTTGGCATTGCGATACCCTCGCTCTATCAAACTCTGATAAAGATCTTTGCAATAAATTCCTGAGAGATACACCTTATCTAATTTTGCTTCCATAATCTGCGAAGCAACGGCCTTGTGCAAGAGTCGGGATTGGTCTCCCAACTCAAACATGTCTCCCATAACCAACAATTTTCGACGACAATTTTTATTCGCAGCCATCACTTGCAAAGCCGCAGCAACACTTGAAGGGTTCGAATTATAACAGTCTTTATAAAGCGTTATTCCAGCCACATTTTCAAATTCAGAACGCATCATTCCCGGCTTCCACTCTCTCAAGCGCATTGCCATTTCTGCTAAGGGCAAATTCAAATAACGTCCTATCGCTATCGCAGCTAAAGCATTGAGTACATTATGTCTACCAGGGGCCTGCAAAGAAAACTCAACACTTTCGATTAAGAAACTTCCCCGCCCCTGTTCATCAAAAATTAAGGCTTCTGGACGAAGATGGCCTTTTTCAATACCATAGGTAATTAGGTTAGACCCCGCCTTAGGCACTAGCTGATTGAGATAAGGATCATCGGCACAAACAATCACCAAGCCGTTTTCTTGCAGATAATTTTGCAGGCTACGTTTCTCTTCATAAACACCCTGACGACTTAACAGATACTCAAGGTGAGAATCGCCAACATTCGTGATTAGAGCAATGTGAGGCTGAATCAATTCGCTGAGATAAGCAATCTCACCAGGATGATTCGTTCCCGCCTCTACAATGGCAAAATCATGCTCGGCATCTAATTCAAGCAACGTAAAGGGAACCCCAATGTGATTGTTTAAATTTCCTTTGGTGGCCAAGGTGTTTTCGCCTAAAACAGCTTTGAGCATTTCTTTTGTCGTCGTTTTTCCATTGCTTCCCGTGATTGCAATGCGGATGGCCTTAAGAGTTTGTGCATAATTTGAAGCTAAACGCCCCAAATCTTTAACGCTATCATCAAGACTTAAACAATAGCCGGGAATATTCGGCTGATTTATTAACCAAACCTTGTGGGCCGCAAAAAATTCCATCCCTTTTTCGAGCAAAGGTTCGATGAAGTCGTGAGCATCAAAGCTCTCTCCGACAATAGGCCAAAAAAGTTTTCCTTCTGCAAATTGGCGAGAATCAAAGCACAATTCTAACTCAGCCACGGGCAGCTCGCGAGTGTTCCACGAACGTCCTGTTAATACGGTTAATTCTGCAGGCGAAAACTTTTTCATTGCTGTTGTCCCCATTCCCGCAAAACTTCTCGATCATCAAAGTGTACTTTTTCAGTTCCTAATATTTGATAATCTTCATGACCTTTACCCGCCACAATTAAAAGATCGTTTTCTTTCAACTCAGCT
>JBNKYI010000470.1:0-2029 GCA_050300815.1 Fibrobacterales bacterium | reverse complement strand
CGCCTTCGATCATGGCGTTGACCATGGGCCATTCTTGCAATGCCAAAGCGCAGGCCTTGGTAAAAAAAGACATAAATCCAAGGTTGACGTCGTATTTTGATTTAAAGGCATCTTTGTACTTCGAGCGGATGTCTCTGACTGCAGACATGTCCACTTCATTGAAGGTGGTCAGCATTGCGGTTTGATTTTTGACAGATACCAAGCGCTGGGCCAATTTGCGACGCATCATCGACATTTTTTGGCGAGTGACCTCACCTGAAGCCCCTTTAAGCTGAGGCAACTCGGTTTCACTAGAGGCTTCGACGGCTTGGGGAGAGGCAGTTACCGACGAGGGAACGGGGGCTTGAGCCACCATTGCATCCGTCTTGGTGATACGGCCGTCTTTGCCTGTTCCTGATACGCTTTCGGCCGCAATGCCTTTTTGAGCGAGAATACCTGCGGCGGCGGGTGAAGGATGCCCTGTGGCATAGCTACTTGGCGAAGCCGCGATGGATGCCGTTGAAGGGGCGGGCACGGCAGAGGCTTCTGCGGGAGACTCTGTCACGGCGGGCTTTTCTGCAGATTCATCAATAGAACCAATTGCGGCGCCTACAGCGACGACTTCGCCTTCTTCAACAGAAATATGAATGACTCCGGCCACCTCGGCGGTGAGATCCATAGAAGCCTTGTCGGTTTCGATGACGCAGATGGGTTGATCCAGATTGACGAAGTCACCTGATTTGACGTTCCATTCAGCGATCATCACTTCGGTAATCGATTCGGCAACAGAGGGGATAGTTATTTCTTTAGCCATGAATTCCTCAAGGATTAATGATTAAAACATTCTTCTAAAATTTTGTGTTGAGCCTTTTGATGTTTATAAGGAGAACCTTCTGCTGGAGATGCAGATGCGGGTCTAGAAATCACCTTGAGGCGTTTTTCGGTGAAAGCGCGGTGGATATAATCCCACGAGCCCATGTTAAGAGGCTCTTCTTGAACCCAATACCAGTTTTTAACCCCTTTGTACTTTTTCACGAGCTCTTTAATTTGTTGAGAGGGGAGCGGGTAGAGTTGTTCGAGACGCACAACGGCGACATCATCACGGCCTAAGGCTTCTTTCTTTTCGATGATGTCGTAATAAACCTTACCGCTACATATGAGCACCCGAGTGGTGTTTTCGACGGTGGCATTTGCATCGTCAATAAGTTCTTGAAAGCGGGTTCCCGAGGTAAAATCGCTCAAGTCTGAAACACAACGAGGATGTCTTAACAAACTTTTAGGAGTCATGACCACGAGGGGTTTGCGAAATTCGCGATGAATTTGTCGGCGCAAAACATGAAAGTAGTTTGCGGGAGTGGTGCAGTTTACCACTTGCATGTTTTCGTTGGCGCAAAGTTGCAAAAATCTTTCTAAGCGAGCACTAGAATGCTCGGGCCCTTGACCTTCGTAACCGTGAGGAAGCAAGAGAACCAAACCACTTGATAATCCCCATTTGTCTTCGGCAGAGCTGATAAACTGGTCAATGATAATTTGCGCGCCGTTATTGAAGTCGCCAAATTGAGCTTCCCACAAAGTTAAACGCTTAGGTGTGCTTAGTGAAAATCCGTATTCAAAGCCCAAAACACCATACTCAGAGAGCAACGAGTTGTAGGGGTAGAACTTCGATTGATTATCGTTGATATGATTTAAGTTAATGTAGGGGGTTTCATCGACTTCGTCTTTAAGTAGACAATGGCGAGAACTGAAGGTTCCCCTTTGCACATCTTGACCCGATAGACGAATGGCGTACCTTTCAATTAAGAGTGAGCCAAAAGAAAGCAACTCGGCGAGAGGCCAAGGAATTTTTCCGTCTTCCATCATTTGAGCACGGTCGTTCAATAAGCGTTTAGTTTTGCTATAGGTGTTAAAGTTTTCGGGAACGCTCGACAGGGCCTTACCAATTTGTTGCAAGTTCATTAGGTCGACTCCGGTTTCAGGAGATTCTTCCCAATCAGAGGGTACAGAAAAGCGAAAACCTGACCACTTTGATTGGTGAGACGAAACGACGAAG
>JBNKYI010000469.1:0-2030 GCA_050300815.1 Fibrobacterales bacterium | reverse complement strand
CCCCCTGATGAATAAAAGTCGCTTTGAGTTCTCGGGCAATTTCATCTTCGGTCTCAAGGTTATCTACCGCGAAGGCTGGGCAAATAACCAAAAGTTTTTTGCAGCCTTCTTTCGCCAAACGAATCGCGGTTGCTTCTGTCGAAGGATCGAGCCATGCTGCTTTGCCAAATTGCGACTGAAAACTAAGGTGAACTTTTTCGGCGGGAATTTCGGGGCAATAATGCAAAATGGCTAAAGCCGTTTCGACGCAATGCAAATAATAAGGATCTCCGTCAAAAATTCTCGATTTCGGATAACCGTGATGAGAAATGATCAAACCCTCAAACCCTCCCTTAGTCCACCGTTCCTTCAAACCCCTTGCACTTTCTTCGGCAAAAGCCGGCGTGTTGTGAAAATGAGTGAGGAGCTCCCAATTCACTTCCCAATTCATTTTTTTAAGACTTTTTTCTAGGCAATCTCTAGCCGATAATGTCGTCGCCTCGGCATATTGCGGAAAGAGAGGAATGACTTTTAGTTTTTCACAACCTCGATTGCGCAATTCACCAAGAGCCTCAATGACCCGTGGCCCCTGCCCGATGATATAGCCATAAGAAACGGGATATTCACTGAGATGCTCAGCCACTTTTTCAACAAAAGACCTCGTGTATTTAGTCAGCGGAAATTCACCCTCGCGATAAATATTTTGATATGAGGCCGCACTTCGAGGAGATCGCTTCGGCAAAATCGCCAACTCTAACAAAAGCTTCCAGCCTATATTTTGAAAGGGAATCAAGCGAGGATCTGAAAGAAACGCTCGCAAATATTGCTTAACATCGCCAACAGATGGGCTGGCGGGACTGCCCAATTGAATAAGTAAGATACCTGTTTTCATGTCACTCCTGCGAAGGCCCCAATATAGCTAATCCCTTAAGGGGCTACCAGAAAACTAAAGGAGGATCTAAGATTCAAAGAGATTCTCTTTTTCCCTTTCCTTTAATCTGCTTTTCGTTCTTCCCCCTTACTACATTTCACCCAGCGAGGTGAATATGACTCTAAATGAAAAAATCGAAGAATTAAAACGATCTAAAAACAAATCTCTTGATCTCACCGATGAAGGATTGCGCGATCTTCCCGCAGAACTTTTCGAATGCACATGGCTTGAAGAACTCATTCTAGATACCAATGAACTCGTTGAGCTCCCTCCTGAGATAGGTCAGCTCAAAGCGCTTAAAAACCTCAGCCTCGGAGAAAACGATCTCGTTGAGCTCCCTGCTGAAATCGGAGAATTAACTCAACTTGAAAACCTATACATTGGCTACAATTTTCTGTCTGAGCTGCCAGAATCTATCGGTCAGTTAGAGTCTCTCGAAAAATTAAACGTGGCTAAGAATGGCCTTATCACTCTACCCAACAGCATTGGCAATCTCAAAAAGCTTTGCAAACTCAGTTTACACGACAACGTGTTAACCGAGTTGCCCTCGACGATGGGTGGCTTAACCGCCTTAAAAAAGATTTTCTTAGACGGCAATCAATTGACCGAACTCCCCGAGTCTATGGGCAAGTGCCATCAACTTGTCGAAATTATCGCTTCGTCAAATAAAATTAAGGGAATCCCCGATTCCTTTGGTGAATTAAGTCAGCTAGCTGAACTCGTTCTCGACGAAAACCAAATTGAAGAAGTTCCCGAATCATTGAGTGCGATCAAGGGATTGCAAGTGATCAGCTTGTACAACAACAAGATCAAAGTCATTCCCGAAGGGCTCAAAAAAATTTCTCGTCTCAAAGTCGAAAAATAAGCCCCCTTCATTTTACTCAATCGTACCAACAATTCGCCAACGCTCGGGGGCGGTGCACCCAAAAGGCGCTGCCGAGCATAGGCGTAGAACCCTCCCATATTCCATAAAAGCCCCATCCTCCTGTGAGTTTATTGCCAGAATTCGCAAAATCCTCTCCCACATAATCGATGTCGCTCATGCCAATGACATACTTTGAAAGAGAGTCGCTGGCCCAGTGCGAAAAACTGCCGAACTCTGCCTGACATATAGAATCCC
>JBNKYI010000468.1:0-2049 GCA_050300815.1 Fibrobacterales bacterium | reverse complement strand
GAAGAGCATTACGATGTCGTTGTTTGTGGTGCGGGTCCCGCCGGCTTAAATGCCGTGAGACATCTGCAATCTCAGTCTACCACTCCTCTAAAAATCGCATTGCTCGACAAAAGAGATCCTTGGCGAGAGCCCGTTGCTTGTGCCGAAGCTGTACACAAAGAAGGGCTTCACAAGCTCACCGAAGTCTCAGACAAATGGATCCGCAGCGAAGTCGACGGAGTGTACTTGGTTTCACCCAACGGCACTCGAATTCGTTACGATTCTTTAGGATCGGGCTTAATCCTCAACCGAGCTTTGATGCACTACGAGCTCGCCAAGCGCTGTCAACTCGCTGGAGCCCACTGTCATTTTAAAACGCGAGTTTTACAAATTCACTCCCTTAAAGAGGGGTTGCGTTCTGTAGAGATCGATAGCGAAGGTCGCGTTAGGCAAATTCAAGCCCGAGCCGTTATCGACGCCTCTGGAGCCGGCCCCAGTTTGACTCGCTCCTCAACAGACTCTGCACTTTTAAAAGATCACTTTGATGTCGAGTCTGCTGTATTCGGACTCGTTGAGGGCATACCCTGTGCAACGAATTATATAGAGATGTACTTCGGGCACAAATACGCACCCGGAGGTTACGCCTGGGTATTTCCCCGTGATGAGAAGGTCACAAATGTCGGAATTGTCGTCGGTCGAGAGTATCTCAAAAGTCACCCTCCTCGCAAAATGTACGCTCAATTTTTAGAAGGGTTCGGACCCGAAGTCAAGTCAGGCCCCCTACACGGAGGTCCCATTGCTTGCGGACAACCTCAAGAAGCCATTGCTGCTGACTTTCTATTTAAGACAGGAGATGCTGCAGACATGGTCAATCCTATTTCAAGAGCCGGTATTCTCGAGGCGATGTTCGGCGGCAAAATTGCCGCCGAAGCCCTACTTCAGCTCTTTGACGCCCCTTCCGCTCAGCACGCTTCGATTTATAGCCGCTATCACAAACGCTGGATGAAGCACAAAGGCAGTGGGCATTTAAAACTGGCTAAGGGAAAGACCGCCTTTGCTCAAATAAAAGACCAAACCTTAGACCGAGCAGCCGAAAAGTTGGCTAAAATTCCCAATGAAAAACGCACTCTATGGAGAATACTTTGGGCGACTCTCACTTCTCAGCCTAAACTTCTTTGGCAAATGCGATCACTGCTCTAAACTCAAATGAATTGGCAAACCCAACTTAAAACTCAACGGTGGTTTCTACAAAAAGGCAGAATCGACCTGCAAATCGCTACCGTCGAATTCCCGCTAAGCTCTTCACTGAATTGGTGTAAGTTTCAAATCGAAGACCGAGAGTATCAGATCCCTATTGGACCAGAGGGCATCGCCCTTGAGCACTCTGAATTTCTCGATCAGCTCTCTCAAAAACTCCATCTCGAAGAAACCCTTCACCCCCTTCCTTTAGACTCTTCTCATCCTGTCTACGCCAACAGCCAAACCTTCGTCAAATTTTTTCCCCAACGCCAGATGGGGGTCGAACGAGAAAGAGTTCAAGCGCTGCGATTCAAAAATTCAAATTTGGTTCCTGAGCTCGTTGCAGAATGGAATGAAAATGAGCGAATTTACGCACTCGCCTGGAAGAAATACCCTGCCGACAATCTGTGGGATTACCTGCAGCGACATCCCACAGAGCTCTTGACGATTTGGGAAAAGACCATCGAACATCTCGCCCTTCTTCACCGCGTGCCCTCTCCGTCAAGTGAAAGAATGACATTTGTACCCAAGCATTCTCTTTTTGCAGGAATGACTCTCTTTTGGAATTCACAATGGGCCCATGGGGATTACCATTTGGGTCAAATCTTGAAGACGTCAAATGGCTTGCTCTCTGTCGATTGGGAAGGACTCCCTGCAGTAAACCCCCATTGGCCCCTCGCTGAAAATTGTGCTCTGTATGATCTCGCCGGACTGATGCGCTCTATAGATTATTTTCACAAAATTTCAAAACTCAACTTCGATGTGGAATTCTTTTGGAAATATGCATGGGAAATGTATTTTAGGGCTCAAAACAGGTGGCCCCAAGCCGAA
>JBNKYI010000467.1:0-2056 GCA_050300815.1 Fibrobacterales bacterium | reverse complement strand
CTTTGAGACCCTTACAGGTGTTTTTTACGAAGCGCACCCCTATAGAGTGCCTACAATCGGCTGGCCGAGCGATATCGAAAGCTACACCCGCGCCCAAGCCGAAGAGCACTACCGCAAATATTACAAACCCAACAATGCCATCTTAGTTTTATCAGGAGATTTTGATCCCAAGATCATGCTCGATAAAATTCGCCTTTATTTTGAACCCATCCCCCGAGGAGAAGACTTCACCCCTGTAACCCTTAAAGAGCCCGAGCAAGTCGGGGCCAAACAAATGGTTGTACACAAAGACGATGCAAAACCCCGCATGGACATCTGGTTTCACACCCCTGAATTTGGTCATCCCGACATCTACGCTCTTGACGTGGTTGAAGGCATTTTAAACGGCCAAAGCGGCCGGCTGCAAAGAGAATTAGTTCAAAAACAAAATCTCGTTCTCTCTGCCAGCGCAGGAAATTCTATTAACAAATACATCAGTTCTTTTGAGTTCGCTTTAGGGCTTAAGCCCAATGTCTCTGTCGAGAAAGTAGAAGATGCCCTGTGGAATGAAATCAAAAAAATTCAAGACGTTGCCCTGACCGAACGCGAGTTGCAAAAAGTAAAAAACCGCGTCAGCGCCTCTTTGGTGCGCAGCCTAGAAGATAAAGAATACCTCGCCAATCTTCTCGCCTATTACGAAATTTTCGGCAATTGGGAGCTCCTGCTCGACTTTCCGGCTAAAGTTGCTGAAGTCACTGCAGAGCAAGTTCAACAAGTCGCTCAAAAATATCTTAAACGCTCATTGAGCACTACAGGAATGGTCCTTCCCCTTAAAGAAGGAGAACAATAATGCACATCAAAAACTTATCTCCCCTTTTCTCTCTCTCTGCTCTTTCTTTTTGGATCTCTTGCAGCGGGCCCCAACAGGTTCATCCCGTAGTTCTTCCGGCCGCACAAGGCCCTACCTTACCCGCTCATTACAGTCAACTTAAATATCCCGAGCTCAACTATCATCCACCTAAGCCGGTTGATTATCGAGTGGAATTGGCTCCGGGGATTATCGCTTATATTATTCCCGATTCCAGCCTGCCTCGCATTCAACTATCGGCTTATTTTGCAGAAGCGGGTTATACAAGTGACAGCACACAGATCGCCGCCAACAACTTGTTTTCTGGTCAACTCATTAGAGGAGGTGGAGCCAAACTTAGCGCCGATAAAGTTGCAGATACCCTCGAATTTTCTTCAGCCTATCTCAGCGGCTCTACGGGAATGGAGTATTCACAAGTCAATCTCGACGTCATGTCTAAAGATTTTAAGCCCTACTTTGCTCTACTGCAAAAACTCATTCTCGAACCTGAATTCGATTCTTTACTGCTCGAACGCGCTAAATCACAAACCATACAAAACATTAAGCACAAGTACGACCATCCCGCTAATCTCGCGAATGACCTATACAGCTATGTCATGTATGGCAAACACCCTTACTTCTGGAGCCTGCGCGAGAGCGAAGTTTCACCGCTGCAAAGAGAAGATCTCATTGAGCAATCTAAAAGATATTTTCGCTCAGACACATTATTTCTAGGCATTACGGGTGACTTCAATCCCGACTCAATTAAAGCTCAGCTTTTGCAATGGGCTGAGCAGTGGCCCAGAGAGAGTTCTCATCCTTCAAAAATGTTCCCTCCGACGGTGGTTGCCAAGCCCGGTGTTTACTTGATTGACAAAGAAACCGAACAGACACAGATTTATATGGGGCAAAAATTCTTGCAACGCCCTCATCCCGATTATTATCCCGCATCTTTGGCCTCATACATTCTAGGGGGCGGTGGCTTCACCTCTAGATTAGTCAACGAAGTGCGCACCAAAAAAGGACTCGCCTATTCAGTCTATTCGCAAATTTCTTCAAATTATCAATACGATGGCACAGCAACGATTGGTTTGCAAACCAAAGCCCCCTCAACACTAGAAGCCTTAGATATCATTCGCAGAGAACTGAAGCGCCTTATTAACGAGGGCCCCACCGACGAAGAAGTTGCCAAAGCCAAAGAGGGATTGATTCAAAGTATTCCCTCTATTT
>JBNKYI010000466.1:0-2071 GCA_050300815.1 Fibrobacterales bacterium | reverse complement strand
TGGCAAAGACCCATCAAAGGTCGATCGTTCTGCTGCTTATGCCGCCCGCTATGTCGCAAAGAATATCGTGGCCGCAAAGTTGGCTAAACGCTGCGAAGTTCAACTCGCATACGCCATTGGATATCCCGAACCCGTCTCAATCAACGTCAATACCTTCGGCACAGGAAAAATTGCAGAATCTGATCTCGAAGCCATTGTTCGCGAAGTATTTGATCTAACCCCTGCGGGTATTGTCAAATCTCTCGACCTGCTCAAGCCCGGCTACATAAATACCGCTCGTCATGGTCATTTCGGTCGTAAAGGGCCTCGTTTTACTTGGGAAATCACCGACAAAGTCAACGCTTTAACTAAAGCTGCATCAAAATTGGAGGTCGCGTAATGTCAACGACTACCGCTTTAGACTATAAAATTGCCGATATCAACCTCGCCGAATGGGGACGTAAAGAACTCGACCTCGCCGAAGTTGAAATGCCAGGGCTTATGGCCCTTCGCGAAGAATACGGTGCTAGCAAACCTCTTAAAGGCGCTCGCATTATGGGTTCATTGCACATGACCGTGCAAACCGCCGTGTTGATCGAAACTCTAGTAGAACTCGGCGCCGATGTTCGTTGGGTTTCTTGTAATATCTTTTCTACCCAAGACCATGCAGCCGCGGCGGTGGTTGTGGGTAAAAACGGCACTGTCGAAAACCCACAAGGTGTTGCTGTTTACGCTTGGAAGGGCGAAACTCTTGAAGAATACTGGTGGTGTACTTCTCAAGCTTTGGCTTGGCCCGATGGCGGCACGCCTAATTTGATCTTAGACGATGGTGGCGACGCAACCATGTTGGTGGTTAAAGGTGCGCAGTTTGAAGCCGAAGGCAAAGTTCCCGCTTTTGACCCAGAGAATGACTCCGAAGAGTGGGGCGTTGTTCTCGCACTTTGTGAAGCTGAACTTAAAAAAGACCCCACCCGTTGGACAAAAATCCGCGATGCGGTAAAAGGGGTTTCTGAAGAGACTACCACAGGGGTTCACAGACTCTATCAAATGGCTAAAGAAGGCGCTCTTCCATTCCCTGCAATCAACGTCAACGACTCTGTAACCAAATCAAAATTTGACAACCTCTATGGCTGTCGTCACTCATTGATTGACGGTTTGAATCGCGCTACCGACGTGATGATGTCTGGTAAAGTAGCCGTGGTTTGTGGTTATGGCGATGTAGGTAAAGGCTGTGCCCAATCCCTTAAAGGTCAAGGCGCTCGTGTTATCATTACCGAGATCGATCCCATTTGCGCTCTACAAGCTGCTATGGAAGGTTATGAAGTCAAGACTATCGAAGACGTCCTTGCTTTTGGTGATATCTATGTGACCACTACAGGGAACTACAATATCATTACCGCTGATCATATGTCTAAGATGAAAAACAAAGCCATCGTCGGAAACATCGGTCACTTTGATAATGAAATCGATATGGCGGGATTGATGAAAACTCCTGGCATTAAAAAGAACAACATCAAGCCTCAATTTGATGAATGGATTTTTGCCGACGGACACTCAGTTCTTATTTTAGCTGAAGGCCGTTTGCTCAATCTCGGTTGCGCGACAGGTCATCCTTCATTCGTGATGTCAGCCTCTTTTACCAATCAAACGATTGCTCAAATCGACTTGTGGTTAAACGCTCAAGGCAAAGAGACTCTCTCTGGTGAGAAATACGCTAACGATGTGTATACATTGCCTAAAATTCTCGATGAAAAAGTGGCTCGTTTGCATCTAGATAAATTGGGTGTAAAGCTCACTACGTTAAGTCAAAAGCAAGCGGACTACATCGGTGTGCCCGTCGAAGGCCCTTATAAGCCTGATCACTACCGTTATTAAGTTGAGATGTTTTGCACTGCTGGTGCTGGCGGTTGTTTTAGTGCAACCGCTGGCCGCAGTGGCAGATGACAACATCTCCGTTGATGCGCGCTTCGACAGAACGAGTGATGGCATCGTGGATGCTGCTGACTGGCGTTTGATGGATGAAGCGTCGCGCTCAGCCTATGCCAGAGCCTCGGTCGAGGCATTGGGAGAAGATCCCGATGTGCAGTTGCCA
>JBNKYI010000465.1:0-2075 GCA_050300815.1 Fibrobacterales bacterium | reverse complement strand
TCAATTCTTTAGAGCGTTGGGATGCCGCCGATACCGCAGCAATCACTGCGACCGAAAAACCTTTGTCTTGCAGCGCCTTAACACCGGCGATTGTCGTTCCGCCCGGAGAGCACACTCGAGCCGTCAAATCGCTGGGGGATTGGTTTGATTTTTCTAACATCTCTAGACTTCCCCGCAAGGTTTGCAAAACGAGAGACTCTGATTCTTGACGACTCAAACCTTCGTGAACACCACCGCGAATCCAAGCTTCGACAAATTCAAACACCCAAGCAGGACCACTACCCGACACCGCCGTAACGGCATCTAGCTGAGCTTCTTTGACTTCAACGAGTTGTCCTACGGGTTCAAAAATAGACCGCACTTTGAGCAGAGTTTCTTTTGCAAGGCCATCAACGGCCACGGCAGTGGCTCCAGCACCAAAAGCCAGCGGCAGATTAGGCATTGTGCGTACAATCGTGTAGCCCTCTCCTAATTCCTCTCGCATTGCTTCAACAGAAACTCCTGCCATGATGCTTATTACCGTTGAGCCCTTAGGAAGGTCTTTAGACAAAGAACTTTTGAGCGTTTTAAAAACCTGAGGCTTTATTGAGAGGATCACCAACAAAGGCTCTGCACCCAGCGCTTCAGGTTTTGCAATAAGTACGCCCCTCTGCATCCATTTTTCAAGGGTGGCTTCATGGGTATCATACACTCCGATTTCAGAAGGAGTAAAGTGCTGACTTTTTAAAAGTCCCTCAAGGATCGCTCCCCCCATTTGACCACAGCCGTAAAACCAAACTTTCATGATTTACCCATTCATCGAATTCATAAAGTCGCGATTTGTTTTGACCTTGCCCAACTTTTCTTGCATAAATTCCATGATTTCGATGGGGCTGAAGTCTTGCAAGTATTTGCGCAAAATCCAAATTTTTCGAATTTGCTCGTCGCCGAGCAAAAGTTCTTCTTTGCGCGTTCCCGATTTGAAAATATCCACAGCGGGCCAAATGCGCTTCTCGGCTATACGGCGATCAAGAACAAGTTCCATATTACCGGTACCTTTAAATTCCTCAAAGATCACCTCATCCATACGCGAACCCGTTTCGATCAATGCCGTTCCGATAATGGTCAATGATCCCCCGTTTTCGATATTACGGGCGGCACCAAAGAAGCGTTTAGGTCTTTGCAAAGCCATTGCGTCTACACCACCCGACAAAATTTTGCCCGAATGAGGAATGACCACGTTGTTTGCCCGGGCCAAACGCGTAATTGAATCGAGGAGAATCACCACATCTTGGCCATGTTCAACGAGACGTTTCGCCTTTTCAAGAACCATATCGGCCACTTGAACGTGGCGTTCAGGGGGCTCATCAAAGGTTGAACTCAAAACTTCACCCTTTACGTTTCGCTTCATGTCGGTCACTTCTTCGGGGCGTTCATCAATCAGCAACACCATCAACTTCACTTCGGGATGATTTTGCGTAATCGCGTTGGCCAAATTTTGCAACAACACGGTCTTACCCGTACGAGGTGGAGCCAGAATCACTCCCCGTTGCCCCTTCCCGATGGGAGTGAACATATTCATAATTCGGGTACAAAGCTCTTGAGGATTCCACTCGAGATTTAAAGGACTGTCAGGGTGAAGCGGAGTCAAGTTATCGAAATGAATTCGACGCCTAGCCACTTCTGGCCCATCAAAATTAATCGTGTTGATGCGCTGTAAGGCAAAGTACTTCTCATTGTCTTTAGGAGGTCGCACCTGTCCTGAAATCGTATCGCCATTTTTCAAGTCATAACGCTTAATCTGCGAAGGAGAAATGTAAATATCGTCAGGACCAGCGAGATAAGAGTGATCGGGAGATCTCAAAAAGCCATAGCCTTCGTTGAGAACCTCAAGCACACCCTCGGTATAAATAGGAACTTCTTCTTCGTTTGAAAACTCTAGAATTTTATAAATCAAGGCCTGCTTACGCATGTACTTGATATCGGGAATTTCAAGTTCTTGCGCGATCTTATAGAGATCAAACGTCGATTTTTTGCGCAGACTATTCCACTGCTCTTGAGCCTGTTTGATTTTTTCAGGGTCGGGTGGAGGCCCT
>JBNKYI010000464.1:0-2089 GCA_050300815.1 Fibrobacterales bacterium | reverse complement strand
CAATTCCGAGTCATTTGTTCTTCTTCCTCTATGTTTTGCCTGTTGATTAGGATTAATTTGGTCCGGTGAAGTAGCAGTCCAAGTTCTGTTCCGTCCGTCAGTCAGCACTAACAGATCAATTGCTTTTTGATGATTTTATGTGTAGAATTTGGCCAGACCATTAACACGAAAGTTATAGATCTTTTCAATACCTTTCCAGATAGTATTTATTAACTAATTTTGTTTGGATATTCTGTGCGACTTCATCCCAGTTTTCCGCATAAACATTGTTGTACCAGTCGGGAGAGCTCCATAGATGACGAGCCCAGTTGTATTTAGAGGAATTGTTACCTCCATTGGGGCGTAACATGCGCAGACCTGCATCTTGATATATCTTTAAAAGGGTGTCTGAGGTGCTGCTATAGACTCCGGCGTTCTTTCCATAAATGTAGGGAGAGATCGCTTTTCGTCCCGAATCCGCTTCTACAGTGACTTGCACAAGAGCGTGAGTCATTGTCGCGAATGTGAGAGTGAGCAGTAGGGGTATTTTCATAAATAACCGTCTTTCCTTGTTAGTCGTTGCGCCCGTTCAGTCGACTGTAATATAAGCTATTTTTTTTGCGTTTCAAAATTTGTAAACGGGATCTTTATCGAGGGGATAAAGAGTCGGGTGGCTAGAACTTTGTGTACAAAAATTCCCATTAATACTTCATTTTTTAGCATTTAGCAGCAATGTTAAAGGCAATTTATACCTCTAAAAGATTACGAAATACGATCATTTAATTTCAAGATGCAAATACATTCATCATTAACGGCAAAAGCCGCTAATCTTTAGGCTTGTCAAAAAAGTAAACGCAAGGGGCGTAAAAAAACCACCGGTTGAGCCAGTGGTTTCTTCAAAAGAGGGGCGATTTTAAAGATCAGTCTGCCCAAACTCCGGTGTAAATGAGATAAAATAGGTCGCCGGGTTGAGTGGGGAGCATGGGCTTTCCATTTCGGCAAACTTGGTAGTCAGAAAAGAGGTAGGGTGGGTTCTCTGGGTTATTGCAGGGCAGAGAATAAGTTTGCCGTAGTGCATTACTCAAAAGAGATTCTGCAGTATCCCAAAAATTGTCGTTGGTGAGTTCGGGGAATACTCCACCTAAAGTGGGGTCGGGAAGGTTAATCTTTCCTTTATAATCGGCCAAAGAAGTTGTGGATTGATTGCCTGGATCAAAGGTGGTCTTTCCTTGGGCGTCTGTATAGGTAAAGGCTGAAGACAGGCTTTGCCCGACACTGGCGATGTATTGGGTAATGCCTTCTTTTTGTATGCAACCTAAAGCGGGCAAAGCAATCCATTCTTCGCTGTCGGGCAGGGCTGCCAGTAGGGTGCAAGTTCCACTTTTGGCCATTTTTAAACGGGCGACACTGTCGGGAAGTTGGCCGTTGCGATATCGGGAAATATCATAGGCGAGAGTGTCGGCAGCCGAAGGGGCAACAGAGGCAAAAAATAGGTCGCCTTCTAATTGGATCACATGCAGGGTATCGATGATGGGTTGTATTTGGTCATCGGCGGGGAATTGAGTGGTAAAGGTCGTGTCGTAAGCCGATGCCTCTCCCCATGCCGAAGAGGCAGTCACTTGATAATAAGGAGCCAAAGAAAGAGGATTGGATACTTTAAATAGAGCGGATAAATTCATTTTTAGACTGACTTTGTTGCCGAAATTTACAGATTGCACTCCTGAAATTCCCTCTGAAATGGAATCGAGCTCGGATTGGGCAACGGTAAGAGCGGTAGGTGAGATGTCTTCGTTAACGGTAACTCCGACGCGGTAGGGGTCGTGTGTTTGTAAGTCTGAGTTTGAATATTCGCTGATGCCGAATTCTAATCCGCCTTTCACATGAGCCAATGCGGATTGTAGCAGAGCGGGCAGGGCTTCAAATTTGGGTTGAACCGAAGAGTTGAATTCATAGAGTTTTGTATTTGAATAGAGCCCTTCGAGGTGGGTGATCGCCGCTTGTTGCTCACTGTTAGGTGAAGCCCATGCGCTGTCGTTCATTCCATTAAGCGTATTGACCCAGTCTAAATTTTCGTCTAAAGAGACATTGAGTTGGCGACTTAAGATAAGGG
>JBNKYI010000463.1:0-2076 GCA_050300815.1 Fibrobacterales bacterium | reverse complement strand
GTGAGTAAAGCCGAAGACATTCCCTTTAAATGTCGGCGCGGAGACACTTTTGCTAAGACTAAAAAGACACTCAAAGCCCCCAATGCATGCAGCGACAAACCCAAAACCACCACAAGAACAAATGTTCCCAGAGGTCGAATAGCGGCAAACCCCGTGTGCGAAATCGTCATCGAAACCAATCCCCAAATGCCTATGGGTGCCATTTTCATAATGCCTTCGGTCATTTTCATGAAAAGTTGATTGAGAGTGCTGACTCCTTGTTTTATAGAATGGCGCGGAGACTCAGGCAATTGATGAGCGAAGATTCCAAACAAGAATCCAAAAGTGATCAATCCGAGGATTTGCCCCTCAGCCGCTGTCTTAAAAATATTTGTGGGAATCATGCGCAAAAAAACACCCCACAGATCAGAGCCGCTCTTGCCCGACACTGCAGCAACCGTAGATTCGGGTAACGGACTCAGTCCCATTAGATCTTTAACGGGTTCTCCCCCTTGCAAACCAGGAGTAAACAAGTTGACAAGCAATAAGCCTATGAGAATAGCGATCAAACTTGTTAGACTGTAATAAGCTAAAGTTTTCAATCCCAAAGATTTAAAATTCTGTTGCGAATCCATCGACAAAAGACCGTCTATGATCGCCAAGAGGACCAAGGGCACGACCAGCATTTTAAGGGCGTTTAAAAAAAGTGTACCGAAGAAAGAAAGCAGAGGGCTTAGGTCAACCGCCCCCGAAGTCAGATAAAAACCCGTTGGAAATGCCAGCACCAAAGCCAGAAAAATCTGTGCGTGCAATGGCCATTGCCAGGGTTTACTCATCGCCGTCTCCATTTTTTTTCTTGCGGGCGAAATAAAAGGCAATCAATACCAAAGGGGTTCCATAAAAGATGCCAAGCTTAGGATCTTTAGTAAAAAGAAATACAATCCAAAGAACGATGAAACCGTGCCCGATATTAATCGCATTCTTATCGATCCACTCTCGAATGGGGTTTCCTTCGGGGAGTCTGAAATAGAAGTAGAAAAACAGTACAAATAAAAACAGAATGCCAAAAAACAAGTTCATAGGTCCTCAACGTAAGCAGATAGAAGGCACTTCTTCCCAACTTATGCCTTTAGGCAAAAAGCCCTTTTGCAATGGGGTTACCGGATAAAAATAACCCTCTTGGGCCAACTTCTCAAAAAGGGTTAGCGATTCTGAACCCTTCAAAGAAGAAAAGGCCTCTAGCAACTGCGCAGGCAAGCGTTTTTGAGGAGTAAAGTGAGGGGGGAGTCGTCGGGCCGCAGCCCAATAGATTTGCAAAGTTTGAAAGAGAACCTTGGCTTGCAGCGCTTCGCGGATAAAAAAACATCTGGGTTCAAACTGCGGTGCATCGCAGGCCTCAACCCACAATATTCCCTTTTGATAAAGTCGCACAGGCACCACCTTGCGGCGACCGCCTTCTTTTAAATCTATCGTGAGCTCAAAGCCGACTTCCATATACCGCTCAGCGTTTCTTGAAAAAGCCAAAAAGACTGCCCATCACCCCTCCCAAGATGTGGGCAAATTCACTGATTCGATTATTGGCAAAGACATTGGCAAATTCACGGGTGAGAAAAAGCATCGCAACTAAAACGAAGGTCAACGGAATCGAATTGGATTTCTGATTAGAAAAAGAAGAGAGAAGAATCATCATGAAAACAATTCCAGAGGCTCCCATTAAGGCACTGGGAAAAATGAGGACATTAAGAATTCCTGTTATTCCCGCGGTCAGCACCATCATAATCAACAAAGAGTTTTTGAATTTTTCTTCGAGCATGGGCCCGAGCAACAAAATAAAGGTCATATTGCCCAATAGGTGACTCCACGAACCGTGCCCAAAAACATGAGAAAAAAGCCGAAACCAGTGCAGAGGATTCCCTCCGCTAAAATGACCTCGAGCAGGTACTGAAAACCACTGAACCATAAAATCGTGGCCCACTAACTCTGTGAGTCCCATCAAGCCAGCACAAATAAGGGCAAAGCTGAGAACAATGGGTGAATTGTATTGTAATCGCATAAATGAAATATAATTCACCGAAGAAGGCTCTACCCGCTAAGGTC
>JBNKYI010000462.1:0-2113 GCA_050300815.1 Fibrobacterales bacterium | reverse complement strand
GTCGCAGTGGCGTCCATGGGCGTGGCCACCGGCTTCGAGGCCCACGGCTTGGCGCAACAACAAGCCGCCAACGAAGACATCAGCAGCAAAGAGCAAACCATCCGCAAGAAAGAGAAAGAAATCGCCGAAAGAAAACTCAGCCCTCTCGAAATTGCCCGCCAGCAGCTCGATGAATTGCTAGGCAAAGATTTACTTCAGTCTGAAAGAGTAGAAGATCGAGTGGCTCACTTTGCAGAGTTGGCTCAGATTTTTAGAAGCTATCTCGAAGGTGAAGTCGGGGTAGAAGCTCTTGAATCAACCAGTAGCGAGTTGCTAAATAAACTCAAAAAGGTCAGCGAATTTCCGCGGACGTTGCGCGAAGACACGCGCAAGTTTTTGAGTTTGGCTGATCAGGCCAAGTTTGCTCGCGCTACAACCGCTGAGGCCGATGGCGAATTTGCCTTGAGCTTTGTAGAGAAGGTTTTGCAACAGGTGCGTCGCGCCGGGGAGGATCGATGAATATAGCTGCAGAGTTGGCTAATCGCTTTCAGACCCCTTGGGTTTTGGGATTTTTGATTCTTCCTTTGATTTATTTTATTCAGGTTTTGGTCTTAAAGAGAAATACCCATCGCGCAGTTCGATTTTCAGGGGTTAACGACTTGAAAGGATTGCCCATTACGTTGCGGCAACGCATTTTTTGGCTTCTCCCTTTTTTGCGCATGTTGGGTTTGTCTTTGCTTATTGTCGCTGCAGCTCGTCCCCGTTTAGGTCAAACCTATGAGCAGGTGACTTCTGAAGGTGTAGATATTATGCTCACCTTAGATATTTCAGGTTCGATGCAGCATCTTGATTTGCTAAGTCGCAGTGAATTAAACCAAATCGGGCGTAAAGATCCCAAGACGTTTTTTGAGTCAGGAGAAATCAACAAATACTCTCGATTAGGTCAAGCAAAAAAGGTGATCGATCGTTTTATCGATCAGCGCAAGGCCGATCCGATGGGGTTAGTGATTTTTGCAGGTCGATCTATGACGCGGTGCCCTCTAACCGTTGATCATGGCGTTTTGAAAATGCTTTTGACTGAAGTTGATCATCAGACCATTCCTCAATCGGGTACCGCAGTAGGCGATGCGTTGATGACTTCAATTCAAAGATTGAAAGAATCTAAGGCCAAGTCTAAAGTTGTCGTACTTTTAACAGATGGTGCGAATAATGCGGGTCGAATACATCCCGAGAAGGCTGCGGCAGTGGCTAAAGCCGTGGGAATTAAGGTTTACACCATTGGCTTAGGACGCAAGGATGGCAAGACCCTTTGGTTTGGTCAGAATCCCTTTACAGGAGAACTCTTTTGGACGAACCAAGTTTTACCGCCTGAAGAACAAGTTGATGAAGAGTCTCTGGTCAACATCGCTAAAGTTACGGGGGGTAAATATTATCGTGCGGTTAATGTCGAAGAACTCGAAAAAATTTATGAAGAAATCGACGCCTTAGAAAAAACAGAGATAGAGACCTATACCTTTACCAAATATCACGAGAAATTTTTTCCGTGGTTGTTGTGGGGATCTGTTTTGTTGTTAATTGAATTGTTTTTGTCTCATACCTGGTTGAGGAGGTTGCCGTGAAATTTGCCGCTCCTGAAAATTTATGGTATCTGATTTCAATTCCTTTGTTGTTTGTTTTGATGCTGTGGGCTTATCGAATCAGAAGACAACGAATTGAAAAATTAGTTTCAAATAAACTTGAACATTATCTCTTTCCAAAACATTCTCCTTTAATGTTTTGGTTTAGAACCCTGCTGATGATGGGAGTCCTGTTCTTTTTGACCTTAGCTCTGATTAGACCGCAGTGGGGCAAAGAGATGCAATGGGTTGAACGCAAAGGCCTCGACATGATGATTGTGATGGATATCTCGAAGTCGATGTGGGCGCAAGATATCGCGCCGAGTCGATTGATTCGCGCCCGTCATGAAATCTCAGCTTTTCTCGAAAAACTCAAAGGCGATCGGGTGGGATTAATGGCTTTTGCCGGAGAAACCCAAGCTTTGTGTCCTTTGAGTGTGGATTATAGTGCGGTGCGTTTATTTTTAGATGCCTTAGATCCCGAAACGATAGTGCCAGGAACCGATGTGGGCGGAGCC
>JBNKYI010000461.1:0-2115 GCA_050300815.1 Fibrobacterales bacterium | reverse complement strand
ACTAATCAATCGAATTTCTTTGAACTTACCCCAATCTGAGTTTGATTGCGCAAGAACGCGTACATTTTTTTCATCTGTGGGCAAAAGAGCAATGAAAGGGCCGTCAGTTAAGGTACAGACTTCGCCCCGAAATGCATTGAGTAAACTCGTCTTAGAGGTCGCAGGCCAGAGAGTACGCATTTTGCCAAATAAATGGTGATGCGAAACTTTAGTTGATAAAAGTGGAATGCGAACCCCTATACTGCGATTTAAATCGCCATGAGCATCGTTGCCAACGATGGGCAAAAGATTTTTTTTATTTAACAGTTGTTGGATCCATATTTCTTTGCCTTCATTAAAAGATTGATCCCAGCTACCGTTTAAAAATTGCAAGCCGTGTAAGCCCTTAACAAAATCATGTTCTTTCCATTCACCGCGATTAAATATTTGACGTTCTAGCCAACCGATTCGGGCTTTGGGATGAGCGGCAAAGAAGATGCCTTGAGGGAATTTTTGAATCGTTTCTTCAATAGAGAAATCGGGCCTGTTGTTAAACCATCGCCTACCTGAATCTCCTCGTCCTTCAACGAATTGATTTTGAGTATAAGCCAATAAATGAACATTTTGATTTTTACTGTTACCAACACTGGCTTCAATACTGGGCAAAATCAAAGGTTGCAATTCTGGCGATTCTGCACCTAAGGATTCGCATTCTATTACAAAATCCTTGTATTGAGAATTAGGTTCAACTTCAAACATGTATTTCGCATTGTCGTAATAAAAGTTATAGGAGTGATCGGTGATCATCACAAAATTTAAACCGATCGCTTTAGCCGCTTTTTGCAAGACAGCAGGAGGTGCTCCAAATTCTACGGGGTCGCTGGTGTAGTGACTATGACAATGGTGTTCTCCTGCCCACCAATTTGTTGGGTAAGGCATGGGATTTTTAAGAACGGTAACTCGCAGTGAAGGGAGTTGAGTTTTAGAAGTGTTTCCATGAACAAAGTGATATTTTTTCCCTTTTTGCTCAATGTGAAAATAGAGATGAATCAAATAAGTGCCAGGAGGGAGATTCAGTTCGCTTTCGAAAGGAATAAACGAGATGGCCTCATTTACATCGCGATGAAAACAAAGGTGATCTTTATGAATGATTTGATCATCTTTTTCTCTAACGACCGTTAGGTCAATGGACTCGAGTCGATAGGGATAACGGTGAGCATTTTTTGAAACCACCCAAAGTGGTATTTTTTCGGTGGGAATAACTTGAAAGGGGCAATCTCCAAAGATCTGTGCCTGTTTGTTAAAAAGAGGAGACCACGGAAGCTTAAACTTAAAATGCGTTTCGGCATAGCTGAGTTTAAAAAGCGACATTGTCTTTTTTTTTAGATAGTCATAAAGCGTCTTCAAAGGGATACCTCTTCAGCAAAAACTCTAGAGCGACAGTCGTTTTTGACCAAATTCGTCACGGATTTTTTGTACTTCAGTCCATACCCTTTTATCTCGTCCCCATTGTCGAGTCAGTGAGCTGGTTGTCCATCCTAATAAAAGAGAGACCCCTGAGAGGTGCCCTTCTTTGCGATAAAGGCTCGCCAATGAGAAGACAACAAAGAGGGGATAATCCCAGTTGTTTTGATCAATCCGTCCTTTATAAGCAGATAAATTGGGAGGGTATTGAACTTCAAATTCTCGGTAATAATGAAAGGCCACTTCAGTGCGCAAGGCTTGCAAAGCCGTTCGCGTATTAAACTTGACTTCCCGGTGTTCTGCAGATTCTCCTTGTAGACCACAAGGATGCACCCAGCGCGCACCCGAATAAACGCGATTGCGTTTTTGTCCGCCCGCACCGCTTCCTTGAAATGGAACGAGCTGGCAATGTTTACGCCAGCTCGCTTCATCAAAGGTTCTTAGGTGGTAGAGGGGAGTGGGCTCCCCAATTTCTTTAGAATCGTTTATATCCAAAGTAAGTTTTTCCTTCGTAATCTTTTTTGCCCGAGCGCACCTTATTGACACCCTCTTCGTCAGGCGAATGATCCTCAAGACGCATTTTCGCTTTCACGGATCCAATATAAGATCCGGTTCCAATAATGCGACCCGAAGAGGCTCTGGGCCCACCTTTGCCGGGGTCAGGAAGCCATT
>JBNKYI010000460.1:0-2133 GCA_050300815.1 Fibrobacterales bacterium | reverse complement strand
GAAATAGCCAGGCAACAAGCATGAGACATAGGTTTCCTTGATAAGGCATCAGCAGCACCATTTTCCACTCCCTTTTTATACACAATCCTGTAGTTGAGGCCCAGCTCATTCAAGTATGATAAATTCTTTTGATCAGTAGCGCTCATTTAAACCTTCCTTGCAACCACAATGTAAGCAATACCCCCATCGCAAGGGTGAATTTTTTCGACTTTAAAGCCCGCCTTTTCACAAAGGGTTGCATATTCTTTAACCGTTATAAAACCTTTAATCGAATTCACTAGATATTCATAAGCAGATTTTTGCTTAGAAAAAAGAGCGCCAAAAACTGGGATAAACAGAGGCGCTAAAATTTTATAGAAGAATAGATTAAAGGGATGAGTGGGCTTAAAGAACTCAAGCGTAACAAAGGCCCCTTGCCCTTTTAACAAGCGATGAGCTTCTTGCACACCCACATAAGTATCATCGAGGTTGCGCATACCAAAACCATTGGTAATCAAATCAAATTGGTTTTGAGTTAATGGAGTGTGCATCGCATCTAATTGCAACGCGTGATAATTAGGAAATTTTTTGCGACATTGAAGTAACATCCCATGAGAAAAGTCACCCACCGCACTTTGCGAATCTACCTTAAATTTTTTATCGATCTCGGCTAGAAAGTCGCCAGTGCCACCACAGAGATCTAATACCTTAGCCCCTACTTGAACCCGCGACAGTTTGACTGCTTTTTTGCGCCAACGAATGTCTCGCCCTACGCTCAAAAAATGGTTTAAAAAATCATAGCGTCCCGCAATCGAGTCAAACATCTTCTGAATTTTAGTACTCATGAAAATTCACTTTGCCAAAGGTCTTAAATTTGGCGGTAAATATAGATAAGCACCAAGCTGAGCGCGACGCTAACGGCGAGAATCACCCAACTGAGGAGACGGTAAACCTTGCGGCTGCTCAGTTTATCTAACCATTTGTTACTCATTATCTTTACGCTCGCGTTCGTAATTAAATTCACCGTACTCGTGGAGTTTATTGCGTAGGGTTCGTATCGAAATATCTAACATTTCAGACGCTTTCCCCTTATTCCCAGCACAGAGCTCAAGAGTTTTTAAGATGAGGATTTGCTCGGCTTGCGCCACAGACATTCCCGGACGAATGACGTCTTCTCCTTCGGCAGATCGATTCGGTTCGTTGAGCTGCAGATCAAATTTATTCGCATCGAGCAAACCCGTTTTAGCAAAAACCATTGCCCTTTCTACCGCATTTTCTAACTGTCTAATATTACCTGGCCAAGGGTATTTTGCCAAAACTTCTCGGGCTTCGGGTTCTAAGCCTTCAACCGAATATCCATATTCATTGTTGTATTTCTCAATAAAATGTTGCACTAAATTGGGGATATCTTCTTGACGCTCGCGCAAAGGTCTAACTCTTACGGGTATTACATTTAAACGGTAATACAAATCTTCTCTAAAATTTCCGTCTTTTACTTCTTTTGCTAAGTCTCGATTTGTCGTGCAAATGACCCGAACATCAACTTCTATTTCTTCGTCGCCTCCTAATCGGCTCACTTCTCGCTCTTGTAAAACTCGAAGTAATTTTGACTGAGCAGACAAGGGCATTTCTCCAATTTCATCGAGAAGCAATGTTCCCTTATGCGCTAATTCAAACTTCCCTTTTTTAGTTTTCAAAGCTCCTGTAAACGCCCCTTTTTCATGACCAAACAGCTCAGACTCAATCAATGATTCGGGAAGTGCTGCACAATTAATTTTAATGAAGGGCCCCTCAGAACGCAAAGATCTGGCGTGAATGTTACGTGCCAAAATTTCTTTGCCCACTCCACTCTCGCCCAAAATAAGCACGGTCGCCGAAGCATCACTGACATCTTCAATCAATTGCATCAGTTCTTTATAGCCCGAACTCTCACCACCAACAAAACTATGGCGCCCGGCCAACTTAGCCTTCAACGATTTGTTTTCTTTGATTAACCCATCTTTTTCTAGGGTTCTGGCCACAACGACTTCAAGAAGATCGGGTTGAAAGGGTTTCTCAATAAAATCAGACGCCCCTTGCCGCATCGCATCTACCGCCGTGTCAATGGTGCCATAAGCCGTCATAATGATAAAGGGAGTTCCTGGGCGGCACTTT
>JBNKYI010000459.1:0-2155 GCA_050300815.1 Fibrobacterales bacterium | reverse complement strand
TCCTCTCTTATCTCTACAATCTCACCAGTGGTGGGTGTGGCTTCTTCCCAAGTTTTTGCAAAGTCAAACTCAGCCACAATTTTAGGGTCACCTTTGATTTCGGGTGATCCATCACTCACTGGACTAATACACGAAACAATAGACAATAAATAAGCTAACCAAGCTTTTTTCAAAATAAAATTTGTCCGTATTACTCCTCCCATCATTGAAACAACTACTTCCGTTCAATCTCATTATCAAAAACATCAAAGGGGATCAAAGAGTCTGGATAAATGGTTTGTAGGTACTTGATACTATTATAGGTTGAACGCATCGTTTTCATCAGGTCGTAGGGTTGACCGTTTATTTCTGTAAGGTACCAATAACTTACTCCACCGTATGAAGTATATTTTTTAAAAATTTCATTTAGACCTAGTTGCCACATTAATAAATTCTTCTGTGTACCAGTTGTGGTTAGAAATTCTGAAGATTCAAAATAGATTGTATCCCCAAGATCGTTTATGATACCTTTAATCCCTTTTTTGTAATAGGTCCTTATACCTCCAGAAACATTTTTAAGCTCGTATGACGAACTCTTCTCTAGTGAACTGTGTGATGAAATTACATAAGTATTATTTTCCCCGATTTTAGTTAGGGAATCTAATTCAACAATTTCACCATAAGTTGGAGTTGCCTCCTCCCAAGCTTTGGCAAAGTCAAACTCAGCCACAATTTTAGGGTCACCTTTGATTTCAACCTTGTCAGGATCTACGGGACTGATACAAGAAAACAGGCTTAGCCCCACAAAAAAATAAATCAAATATCTTTTCATCTATTCCTCCCACCATTGAAACATCAACTTATGCTCTTCGGCTAAATCAAGGGTAATAAAGACTTCTTGGCATGCCTGACAATCAATTCTTTTTTGATAGATCCAACCATCGACTTGTACTCCATCTAACTTGAAATCCATCGCAATACCGTCTCGAGGTGAAATGTTAAAGTTAAAGGATTTATAGGCCCAATTTGCGTTTGAGCTCAATTTTAATATATGTTGCCCTGCGGGCAAAACCAACTCTTGATTTTTAGCCACCTGAATGGCACTTGGTGACCCTGAATTTGGGTTGTTATTAGTCGCGTAGGCAATGTTTTCTTCAGAATCTACCGAAAAGCTCATATTATCGAGTAGCACAGGCCCATCGAGATTGATAAATAAAAATCTCACGCGACAATAAGGGGCAAAAGTATTGAGATTGCTGCGAATATGAGTAGGTATTTCGAGACTCACACGGCTCCATGCATTTTGTGGAATAGAGTTTAATGGCAAGCGCCCCACATAATCATTATGAATATAGTGTTCGGGGCAATGCAGACTCATTTGAAATTCGCCATTGCTGTTACCGATATTGGGTAGTACGTCAACATTTACATAGTTGGCAATAGAAATCCCGCTTTCGTCAGCGGCAAAGGCATCACTCCATAAACTCGCTCCATTAACTAAAGATGCCCCTTTATTGATTTCTATAGAACGTTCACCTTGGGTCTTGTTGAGATGAGCGCCGAACTCAAAAACATCAGGTGATGACCAGTTACCCACATTTTCAAAACCTAAAATATCGGCGGTTGGGGTGCGGTCATCAAAGTCTTCAGGATCACTTTCTTGAAATCTTAAGTTATCGAGAATAATCCCATTGAGGGGAGAGGTGATTTCTAGCGCTACTTTAATTTTAAGCCCCGCCTGTTGCAATTGTTGCAGAGTGCTAACCAACTGAGAGCTTAATTCAAAGTAAACCGTATTAAAATTATTTTGCGCCAACTTATCTAAGAGGACTGTGCCTACATAGGTATTATTAAGAGAAGAGATAAACAAATTGATCTGACCATTGCCGTAATCTTGCACAGGAAATTTTGGTAGCCTGACGGCATGAGTGAAAGCCTCTGGGATTAGGGTTTGCAAAGGCCACGCAATGGTTTATTTGTAGGAGAATCACAGTAGCAACGGTGAAAGTGCATTTGGGCCCCTATTGGATTTTGTTGTATTGAATGACAACTTGATTAAATGAATAATATCATGTGTTAAGTATATAAGCAGGTTCTTAATGAAAGTACAAATGTATTCATTGATTCACCACTTGAAGTACAATCATGAAGCAAATGGAACTATGTGATCAACATG
>JBNKYI010000458.1:0-2157 GCA_050300815.1 Fibrobacterales bacterium | reverse complement strand
TCCATCCAACATTCGAGAGGCTCCCGCATGTAAAATCACATAAACTCTCTTAACTCCCGATCCGATCTGCTCTAGGTCGTCAAAAGGAGAAATCGCCGAAGAGTCTGCCGAGCGAACCGCGTCTTGAACAAATTTCATATAAGAAGCAATTTTACTGCTGTCAAAGGCCGCCAGTTTTTCGCCATCATTTCGCTGCGTGCGATTGTAATCAATAATCTGTTGAGGTACGCGATAGGCCGAGTCATCGGCATTGGGATAAATTTTAATTCCTATTTTTAAACGACCTTTAGAGACCTGGTCATAATATCCACGCACATATTCGAAGTGCTTTTGCCAATAGGCCTTTGTCTTGCGCTCTCCTTGAGGGTCTAACGAATAGTCTCCATCTAAAGTGTCTAGATCTGAATCAAACTCCCCATTCCCTGTCGTCAACGAATTGTCGGGGCTTTCTTTTTGAAATTCGACCTTTAAGAGGATCACTTCAAGAGAGTCTGTAGGGCTGTTAAAATTTCGTCTTCCCAAAAAATGCTGAGCGTGAACTAACGCCCCCAAAAGCAGTAGTAAAACAAATGTTTTCATCTTATCAATCACTCCATCAGATAAATGATTCGGATGGACTCCATCGGGTATTTCAATTGCCAAAGAGCCGTTTTAAAATCGTTGTATTTTTCTTTTGCAGTGAGATGCAAACTCACCTTGATGCGATCACTCTTTACTTGGTGGTCAAAAAACGCCCACTGATTTTCATACTTTACCGGGTTGTAATGCAATACAGACCAATGCTCATGATTGAGAGTCTGTTCGTAGCTCAACGAATCTCCTGAAAACCTAAGTGAGTCTAAGTCTTGTATGTCAGAATATATTCCTTGCAACCAATTCAATAAGAGCCCCAAAGGCACCAACTCACCTTGTGCCCCAGGGAGCTTTAACATTTCAGACTTCCCTACCAGCAGCAACTCTTCAGAAGGCACATAAATCTGCACTCCTTCTTGATTTTTTAAAACTGAGGCTACATGTATTCCTAACAATGCACTGAGCTCTATACGCCACAAAGAAGAGTCTTTATAAAAAAGTACAGCCGATAACTGATCTAAATTTTCAGCGGTTTGAAACGTCAGATCAAACTTCGCTTTTAAAGGTATCGCTTCTCTGGGTTGCAATATTTCGCGATAATCATTTGCTGAAAGCTTTGGCCCTTGGGCACAACCCGTTCCAAGAATTCCTATGGCGATTGTAACAAACCCCCAAAAGTACTTTCTTAGATTCTCACGGTGCTCCGTCATCAGAAATGACTCCTGATTCTTGAACTGCATTTTTTAAAATTTCGAGGCCTTCGGCGGGTCGTCCCAATGCTTTATAGCAATCGGCAATGTGTTGCAAGAGTATCGGATCTCGACGTGTGCTCGCAGAAGCATCTTTATAGATGCTCAACAAAATATCTAGTGCCTCTTGGTGCTGACCCAAGCGATAAAGATACCATGCCCAAGAGTCGAGATAAGCGTCATTCTCAGGTTGATATTTAAGAGCCATGCGCACATATTGGCCGCCTAATTCAACATCCATTCCACGATCAATTAACGTAAATCCCCAATAATTAAGCGCCTCGTGATTCGCACTGTCTGCCTGAATCAGTCTTTCAAAATGAAAGCGCGCCTCTTCGAGCAAACCCAAGCGTTCACTTGTGGCGCCAAGCTCAAATTCAACTTCGGCGTTTGAGCTATCTTTATCAAACAATTGTTGCAAAAGTCTCTTTTTCTTCTGGTTTCGATTGAACAAAGCCGTAGAGTCGTAGGGCGTCTGATCATTTTGTAAATTCAAAAGGCGAGAATAATAAAGCAACACTTCATCTCGTTCAGGATAGCGAGTCACGAGAGAATCCATAATTCGATTCGCCGCAATAAAATTCTTTTCTTCGGTAAATAAAAAGGCTTCGTGCTGGGCGAAACGCGTATTTACACTGTCTCGATTTAGTGCGATATTTATCCACCGATGAGCTTGTTCGAAATTTTTCTTCTTTGAATAATAAATTGATGTGAAATAGGGAATAAGACCACTCGTTGAATCCTTTGTATTTGCCTCTTTCAATTTTTCATAAGCCTCATCTCCATGCCCCGCGTCTAACAAGATCCCAGCCGCTCGGGTTAAATACTCAACCCC
>JBNKYI010000457.1:0-2159 GCA_050300815.1 Fibrobacterales bacterium | reverse complement strand
GATAAACGTCGGCTGCGACAAGCAAGGGTTTGCGTTTGAGTTTACCGCGTAGATAGAGAGCGAGCTTGCCTGAAAAGGTCGTTTTGCCTGAACCTTGCAGCCCGGCCATCAAAATGCCAAAGGGCTTTTTGCCTTTAAAATCGATTTCAGTGGCTTTGCCGCCCATAATGCGAACGAGTTCGTCGTGGATGATTTTGACAATCATTTGACCAGGTTGAACAGAAGTCAATACATCAGCGCCCATGGCTTTTTCTTTGACGTTGTTGATAAATTCTTTGGTAACGGCAAAGTTGACGTCAGCTTCTAAAAAGGCCCGGCGCACTTCGCGCAAGGCTTCGGTGATGTTCTCTTCGGTCAGTTTGTGGTTTCCCCGCAGTTTTTGCAGGGTGCCTTCTAGGCGATCAGTAATTTGCGAAAACATGAAAATTCCTCAATTTGAGCCCCCAAACTAGCAATTTTACGATTCAATCCAATAACCTTCTCTCTCCTTCCTTTGAAAGGGGGGGCGCTTTTTCTAAAATTGGGCACAATTCCACTTTTTATTATTCAGAGAGACTGAAAATGAACTATTTCAACACCCTGCCTTTGCGCATTGCCCTTGAAGAGTTGGGCACCGCTGAATTCATGGATCCCAACGACTTTTCAAAAGGCGTTGAAGCTCTTCTCGGTAAAAAAATTGTGATCATCGGTTGTGGCGCCCAAGGTTTGAACCAAGGTTTGAACTTGCGTGACAGCGGTCTTGATGTTTCTTATGCATTGCGTCCAGAGGCGATCGCCTCTAAGCGCCAATCGTTCTTGAATGCGACTGAGAATGGTTTTAAAGTTGGCACTTACGAAGAGTTAATCCCCTCTGCGGATCTGGTTGCAAACTTAACTCCTGATAAGCAACACACTCCTGTGGTTAAAGCGGTAATGCCTTTGATGAAAAAAGACTCGACACTGCTTTATTCTCATGGCTTTAACATCGTTGAAGAAGGCATGAAAATTCGCGAAGACATCACTGTAATCATGGTGGCTCCTAAATCACCTGGTTCAGAAGTTCGCCACGAATACCAACGTGGTTTTGGCGTTCCTACATTGATCGCGGTTCACCGTGAAAACGACGTACACGGTTTAGGTCTTGAGTATGCTAAGGCATATTGCTGTGGCACCGGTGGTCATCGCGCTGGCGTTCTCCGTTCATCATTTGTTGCCGAAGTAAAATCAGACCTTATGGGCGAGCAAACCATTCTTTGTGGGATGTTGCAAACTGGCTCAATCCTTTGCTACGAAAAAATGTTAGCGGGTGGAATTTCTGAAGGCTACGCCTCAAAATTCATCCAAAAAGGTTGGGAAGTGATCACTGAAGCTCTTAAACTCGGTGGCATTTCAAACATGATGGATCGCCTTAGCAATCCTGCTAAATTGAAAGCATTTGCTCTTTCAGAAGAATTAAAAGACATCATGCGCGATCTTTATAACAAGCATCAAGACGATATCATCAGCGGTGAGTTTTCACGTGTGATGATGGACGATTGGGCTAACGACGACAAGAACTTGTTGACTTGGCGCGAAGCGACGGGTGAAACGGCCTTCGAAAAATCAACTCCTCAAGCAGAAGAAATCGAAGAGCAAGAATTCTTTGACAAAGGTATCGTAATGGTAGCGATGGTTCGCGCGGGTGTTGAGCTTGCTTTCGAAGCCATGGTGACTGCAGGCATGCAACCTGAGTCAGCCTACTACGAATCTCTTCACGAAGTTCCGTTGATCGCTAACTTGATCGCTCGTAAAAAACTTTATGAAATGAACAAAGTAATCTCTGATACTGCTGAATACGGCTGTTATCTATTTGCTCATGCATGTGTGCCTTTATTGAAAGACTTTATGGCTAAAATCGATTTAGACGTTATCGGTAAAGGTCTTGATGTGAAATCAAACAAAGTCGACAACCGCAAATTGATCGAAGCGAACTTTGCGATTCGCAACCACGAAGTTGAAATCGTCGGTGAAGAGCTTCGTTCATATATGACTTCTATGAAAGCGATTATTGAATAATTGGTTTTCATATTGAATTTTAAAAGGCTGACTTAATCTTGAGTCAGCCTTTTTTTGTTCAAAAATTTATTCTGTCGGTCGCCACCGACAACAATCATCAGACAAAGTAGGGCGGTGGGGGGGGG
>JBNKYI010000456.1:0-2197 GCA_050300815.1 Fibrobacterales bacterium | reverse complement strand
GAACGACGGGTCCTCATTTGCATTTGATGACGGGAATGTTACGAAACGGTGAAAAAAAATGGGAAGATCCCATTGAATGGTTTAAAAAGCATGAGGCTGAACTTGACTAAGAAAGAATGGTTTGAAAATTGGTTTCACGAAAAATACGACCAACTCTATCCTCACCGTTCTTGTGAACAGGCTGAGTTACAAGTTCGATCTTTGTTGGCACAGCTTTCTTTAAAAAAGAATAAACCTTGGCTAGATCTGGGGTGTGGAGCGGGGCGTCATTTAAAGGTGCTCAGCGAAATGCACTCGACAATAGGAATGGATCTGAGTTCTTGGCTGCTGAAACAAATCCCTTCTTCTCTCGCTAAGTGTCGAGGCGACCTGCGCTCTTTGCCTTTTGCAGATAAAAGTGTAGAAGCGGTATTTAGTTTTTTTACTTCATTTGGATATTTTGAAACCCCCAAAGAAGATCTTCGTGTTTTACAAGAATATTCTCGAGTTTTGACAGAGGGCGGAATTCTTTACTTGGATTTAATGAATCCATTGCCTTTGCTTAAGGGCTTGCCCAACGATGATTTTCGTTTGTTAGATGATGGCTCAGAGGTGACGCAGACTCGCTATTTTCACGAGGGTAAAGTCTGCAAAGATATTGTTTGGATGAATTCAACGGGAGAAATTGAAGAATATCACGAACGAGTTCGCTTGTATGATATGGAAAAAATTTCAGATTTGGCAAAAAACTGTTCGTTGAAGCCTATGCGTATATTGGGATCAGAAAAAGGCGAACCATTTGATTTAGAAAGCAGTCTGCGCATGAGCTTTATTTTTGAAAAGGTGTGTTCGTGAGTTATTTGAGTCCGCTTTTTGAAGAATGGTATGAGAGAAAAAGTTTAAGCTCATTTTTTCCTTCGGGCACAGAAGTGGCGAGATGGAAAAATTTTGCTTCGACAGATTTTTCTTGGTTGATTGATCATCAAAAAAAGTTAGGTATAGAACCTAATCATACGTTGATCAATGCCTTAAAAGAAGGGGCTCCTTCAGTGATTACCGGGCAACAGGCCATGCTTTACGGCGGCCCACTGTTGGTGTACTTTAAAGCGGCAACAGCCATAGCCAAGGCAAAAGAAGTCGCCGACAAATTTCAAAAGAAGGTCGTGCCAGTTTTTTGGATTGCCGGGGATGATAGCGACTTAAAAGAAGTTAACCGCTATGAGTATTTGCTTGAGCCAAGGGTAATTATTGATGAATCAGCCGATTTAAAAGAACTTTCGAATCTCTGCGTGCAAAACTACCGCAATGGCTTTTTTGTCAAACAGTTTGCCCGCGAACTCGCCCAGTGGTTTGGCGATGAGATTCTTATCGTTAATGGAGGCGCTTCTGATGTTCGTTTGCGAGGCCAAGACGTACTGCAACGAGTAGTCGAAAAGGCCCCTTTGATCGAAAGAGAATTGTTGACTCGTGAAGAAGCATTGAAGGCCCGGGGAATTGTTCCCAGCGTGAAGCCAGGAATAGGGCGTGTAAGGGCCTTTGAATTGCTAAACGGTTGTCGCAATCGCTTGAAAATAGACTCTACGGGCGATAAAAATCTCAATTATTGGCTTAGAGAAAATAACCTAACCCATGATGTGCTGAGTCGCCCTTTGGTGGCTGATCGAGTTTTTAATGGAGTGATGCATGTTTTGGGGCCTGCAGAATTCAGTTATTTTCTTTTGGCTGATCGACTTTACGAATTGCTAGAAATAGATAGACCCGCTTTGGTTTCTCGCTCTCACGGAGCTTTGCTTCGCGAGAGGGATCAATCTTTTTTAAACTCTTATTCGTGGGATTTGCAGAAGTTTATGTCACTTCGACCTCAGCAGATTTTGGATTGGGTTGGGGATCAGATGGATATTTTGTCAGAATGGGTTCGTCCGGGGATAAATATTGAAAGGTTTCTCTCTGATGATCTACTCAGTAAAGTGACCCGCCAGATTGAAAGTTTTAACGATAGAATTGCCAAAAAAATAAAAGCAGAAAAAGCTCGTCAGAGTCGTTTATACAATGAAGAGTATTTGCCAACCTACCGGTGGCTAGGCGCGGGTCGCAAGCAAGAGCGCCACTTAGGAATTAAAGAATTACAAGAATGGGGAGGGTTTGAAATTTTGCGAAATCAGTGGGCTGGAGCTGATGCTCATTTTCAAACCTTGCTTCTCAGAGAGAATGGATATGA
>JBNKYI010000455.1:0-2208 GCA_050300815.1 Fibrobacterales bacterium | reverse complement strand
AAAACGATTCAGCTGCCTTCGACTAGCTCAGGCCATCGCAAGCGCCGCTGAGGGCTGGGCGCTGAAAGGCCACCGCTACGCGGCGTGATTCGCCGGGCTCATTTAAGGTTTAGTCTTCGCCAATTTTGCGAGCAAAATTAAGGGCTCAGTTGTCGCCCTGCTCATTGGCTTCAGCGCCGAAGAAAAGCATGAATTTTCATTCACGGTGTTTATGAAAATTGAAAACTGACCTCTGAGGTGACTCTGAGGTGTCTCTGAGGTGTACAATTCTTTGACTCAGTTGCCGCCCTGCTTGTACCCTTCTAACCCACTCAAATTACTCCATCACCTTTAAATTCACGCCCTTTTTCATCAACTGTTTTTCAAGTCGTTTGCGAGTGTCTGTTTTTACAGAGTCGGTGAATAGGCTTTCTGTCTGTTTTTGCACCACTTCTTTTTCGAGCCCCCGCAAGGCGTGCTCTTTAGCGCTTCTCGCTTGCTCTAGATCGGTGCGAACTTGCAGTAATTCGGCATCAATGCGATTGCGTTCTGTTATTAAAAAAGAATCATTAGGAGCTAGAGTCAAATTTTCAAGCACAACGATATAGTCGCTCTCTAACTGATTGTAATACCCTTGCAGCTCGCGGTAATGCTTGACCTCTTCTCCCACCTTGTCTCCGTAGTAACCCACACTGCATCCAAATAAAAAAGAGAGACAAACAGAGATGATCCCAATAAAGACAAAGTTCAAATTTACAGAGGCAAGGGATTTCATTTTAGTCTTCGCCCTTTTCATATTCATAAAGCGTTTCGACAACACGCACAGATTTAAAGGATCGAATGGCTCCTGAGTCTTTGTGTTTGATTTTATTTTCAGACTCTCGATATTCGCGCTCTCGGCAGAGTAAACCCGTTTCGGGATCTTGAAAAATTTCATGCCTGACACTGCTCTCGGCAGAATCAAATAAATAGCCTTCCAGTTCATTTCCCCGCTCGCCGAGGGCGACTCGATGTTGCTCCCACAACATGATATTTAAAGGGTCGCTCGCCTTAAAATAAAGTTCATAGCGCAAACACTTTTCACCTTCAACTTTTTTAAGATCATCAATAACCAAAGAATCGATGGTCAATCCCCTTTGCGCAAAAGCAGCAAGGGCTTGACCTTTGAGCACAGACTTCGTTTTGACCGTTCCCTGAAGAGTGTGTGTGCGGACCCACCATTCTTTGACATCGGGAATCTGACGGATTTTGAAGGCTTGAGATTTTAAGCGATTGACGAAGTAAGAGGGCAGGGCAATTCCATCCACAACTTCTTTGTCGAACTTTTCAAACCCTTTAATCGCTCCAAATTCTCCGGCTTTAGAGAGCGCTTCAATGTCGGTGCGATAAGCGATTTCAATGGCATTCGTTTTGCGAAGAAATCCTTTTGAACTTCCGTCATTCACATATTTACGCACATACTTGATTCCTCCATCTTGCGGAGTTAACCCTTCGTTATAGTAGGTGCGATTGACGGTGCCAATATGCTCTAAATCGTCAATATAAGTCGAATAGGTCGCCTCTCTAAATACTTTGCGAATGAGAGGTTTTTCAAGTTGATAATTCATTGAAATTTCTGATTGACATCCGGTAAGCCAAAGCGAGGTGGGAATGAGCAATAACCCACCGAGAGTGTATTTTTTGCTCGGTTTCATCAATGATTTCATAAGATTTGACCTCGTCAATAGGTGAAATAGGCAAAAATCGCGCTACGGGGATAAAATTAACAGGAGATCCCCACTTTGACATCTTTTGCGGTGAGGAATCCTTAGGATTTACAAACAATTTTCATTTGAGTGCATCTAGGTGAGTCTGCTGGGGTTTGTAGCCAAGTCACTCCTTGCTATTTTTGGGGGCTAAAAATTCCAGAGTAGGCTCTATGCAAATTTCAATATCTCAAGACTTTAATTCTCCCTTGTGCACTGCCTTATTTTTGGGAGATAAAAACGTTTTACTTTTTACCGAAACTTCTAAACTCCCCTCTCCCCTACACGAATCTCTCGAGTTACAGACCGAGAGATACCACGCCAAAAAGGCAAAGGGCCTGCAGTTTTTACCTGGAGTTGCCGGCTTATTGACCGTTCCCTTAGCCAAAGAAAAGGGATTGAGTCGACTTGAAAACTTAAAACTGAGCGCCTATCGCGCTGCCAAAAGTTTGAAATCTTTTAAAGAAGAACACGTGGCAATCGA
>JBNKYI010000454.1:0-2210 GCA_050300815.1 Fibrobacterales bacterium | reverse complement strand
CATTGGTGGTCGTTTTGCTGCCACCTTGGGTCCGACCTTCCATGGGGTAGCTGAATATCAAATCCACATCCGAGGAAAAAATCAATTCGTTGGCCCCCAGTAATTTTGGTATAAAGCTTATATTCTTTTGCCACTTCACCAATGGCGATCAACTGTTCAGGAGTGATTTCACCACCCGGCACGCGAGGAACCACTGAATAGGTTCCATTTTTTTGAATGTTAGCCAAAAACCGGTCGTTGGTCTCTTGCAATACGTCTTCACCAGGTTGTAAAATATGCGCGTTTACGTATGAGGCGAAAATTGAGGCCGCCGTCGGTTTACAAATTTCGCAACCTTGGCCCCCTTTGCCATGTCTACTCAGCAGTTCTGCAAAATTCGTAATGCCTTCGGTGCGAATCACCTCGGCCATTTCAATGCGCGTCATGGCAAAGTGCTCACACAACGACTTGTCAACCACCGCTCCTGATTTTTCGAGATGCGACTCATAGATGTCTTTCACTAAGGTCATGCAAGAACCACAACCCGTTCCCGCCTTGGTGCATTTTTTAATTCCGTTAATATCGCTGCAAGCACCCGATTCGAGCGCGGCCACAATTTGACCCTTACTCACGTTTTCGCAAGAACAAACCTGAGCGTCGTCGGGCATCGCTCCCGTGCCTTCTTCAGCAATAGCCCCTTGCACAATAAGTGTTTCAGGGTTTGCAGGGAGCGGAGTCTGACCGAGGTAAGCTTGATAAAGTTTAGCGTAATCTGAGTTGTCACCAACAAGGATTGCTCCCGTCAGCGTTTGACTGGGTGCGTGCACAACTAACTTTTTATAAATACCACTCACACCCGACTGAACAACAACCTCATGATATTCTTCTCCTTCTTTGAAGGGATCGCCCACACTCGAAACGTCGACCCCCATCAACTTCAACTTGGTCGACATGTCCATGCCTTCAAAAAGTCCTACTTCACCGCAAAGCTGCTTGACGACGGCGTCAGCCATGCGATACCCAGGCGCAACCAGACCGTAAATCATTCCACCGTGCAATGCACATTCTCCAATTGCCCAAACATCAGAAGCTGACGTTTTCAATTCGTTGTCGACGAGAATGCCTCCTCTTTCACCCACTTCGATTCCCGAAGCTTTAGCCAGTTCATCGCGGGGGCGAATACCTGCCGAGACCACAACCATCTCGACGTCGAGAACAGAGCCATCTTTAAAATTCATTGACGTCACGCGATCTTCACCGCCGATAAATTCCGTCACCTTATTAAGGTGAATATCCACTCCGAGGGTCTCTATTTTCTTTTGTAACATCTCAGAACCCGCGTCATCAATTTGTCGAGGCATTAAACGCGAAGCAAATTCGACAACATGTGCTTTTAAATTCAGATCAACTAAAGCTTTTGCGGCTTCTAGACCGAGCAATCCTCCGCCAATTACCGCAGCACTTTTGCACTGAGTCGCCCACGCAATCATAGCGTCTAGATCCTCAATTGTTCGGTAAACAAAAACACCCTTTTTTTCTCGTCCGGGAATGGGAGGCATAAAGGCTGAAGAGCCCGTAGCTAAAATCAACTTGTCGTAGGGATAAGTTCCCTTAGGAGTGATAACGACCTTTGCTTGGGTATCGATGACTTCTACTTTTTCGCCTGTACGCAATGCAAAGTTTCTCTCGAGATACCATCCCGCAGGGGCCATGGTCAACGCCTCCACCGAGCGCTGGGTGAAATATTCACTTAAATGAACCCGATCATAAGCAGGGCGAGGCTCTTCTCCGAAGACAATCACTTCGAACTGGCCAAAGGCAGAACTTTCAGAGAGTTTCTCTAAAAATTTATAGCCCACCATGCCATTTCCTATTACGATTAACTTTTCCATTGTTTACCTGTGTTTTCCTTTACATGGGGAAAATGCAAAAGCTATGCCAAGCACTTTTTAGTGCTTTTTAGGGGGGCTTACACAAATGAAGGATTCAATTCCCTCAGTATTACAGATTTGTCGTAGTACATTATTAGATTCGAGTATTACTTGAGGGGGCCAAACCCACCTTTTCTTTAAATTTTAGACATCAACCTAATTGGCACCATAATTGCGAAAGGAAGCCTTATGATTTCAGTTTCAGAGGCAGATGCCCTCATTAAAGAACTTGTAGAACCCCGGCTTGACGCTGTTCCTTTGCCTCTCTCATCTTGCGTCGGCCGGGTTTTGCAAGAATCA
>JBNKYI010000453.1:0-2212 GCA_050300815.1 Fibrobacterales bacterium | reverse complement strand
AATTTTAGCCACGTAAACATTGCCATAGCTGATAGCCATTAATGCCAAGTCTTTTTTAGCCGTAGGCTTGCCTCCTGACGCGAATTTGGCTATTGCGGCACGCGGTGTGGCTTTAGAGGCTTGTCCACCTGTGTTAGAGTAGGTTTCGGTATCTAGCACTAAAATATTCACATTTTTCCCACTGGCCATCACATGGTCTAATCCGCCAAAACCAATGTCATAAGCCCAACCATCTCCTCCAAAAATCCATACGCTACGATCGACTAAATGATCAACCAAACTGAGCAAGTGTTTTACTTTGCTAGATGTGTTATTGGCTAATCGCTCTTTCAGTTCGCAGATGCGTTCTCTTTGGGCAATGATTTCTAATTCATCATCTTGTTTAGAATAAACTAAGCCTTTATAGAGCTCTTCGGGAAATTGATCCTTAAGAGAGTCTAAGAGTTCTAAAGCGACTTCTCTGTGTTTTTCCATGGTGAGCTGGTACCCAAATCCAAATTCGGCATTGTCTTCAAAGAGACTATTCGCCCACGCAGGCCCTCTGCCTTCGGCGTTGGTTGTGTAAGGGGTTGTGGGTAAGTTGCCGCCAAAGATTGATGAACACCCTGTGGCATTGGCCACCAACATGCGCTCGCCAAAAAGTTGAGTGACGAGTCGGATGTACGGCGTTTCGCCACAACCCGAACAGGCGCCACTGAATTCAAAGAGGGGTTCTAAAAATTGAGTCCCTTTGACTTTAGAAGGATCGACCTCGTGACGAGGATTCATAGGCAATTGCTCAAAGTAAGTGATGTTTTCTTTTTCGATTTCAAGAATAGGAGATTTAGGTGCCATATTAATGGCTCTAAAATTATTGTTTTCTTTGTCAATTACGGGGCAAACCTCAGCGCATAAATTACAGCCGGTGCAGTCTTCTAAGTAGACTTGAAGGGTGTATTGTGAGCCTTCGTTGCCTTTGCCTTTTAAGGGGGCGTGCTTAAAGTGTTTAGGCGCCCCCGTGAGAATTGCTTCGGGATAAGACTTAGTTCTAATGGCAGCGTGAGGGCAAATCATTGAACAGCTTCCACACTGTATACAGCTGTCAGCTTCCCACACGGCGACTGAAGGCGAAGTGTTTCGTTTTTCCCATTTACTTGTTCCTGTAGGATAAGTGCCATCAATAGGAATGGCACTAACAGGGAGTTCATCTCCTCGATCTGATAAGATCATAGCCAACACATTTTTCACAAAGTCAGGAGCTTGATCTGAAACGACTAGAGGGAGCTTGTGAGAACTTGTGGTGTGAGCGGGAATTTTGACTTCAAACAGGTGTTCGAGCGTGTAGTCGACTGCCGCAAAGTTTTTGCTCACAATCTCTGCACCTTTGCGAGAATACGTTTTTTCAATACTTTTTTTAATGTGATTAATTGCTTCATCTCGCGGAACAAATCCTGAAAGAGCAAAGAAACAGGTTTGCATAATTGTGTTGATGCGAGATCCCATTCCTGTTTTTTGAGCGATTGTTGCTGCGTCAATAACGTAGAACGTGATATTTTTTTCGATGAGAGTCGTTTGCATTTCTAGGGGGAGATCATCCCATATTTCGTCTGCCCCTAAAGGAGTGTTTAATAAAAAAGTAGAGCCTTCGCTCGCATATTTGAGTAGATCAACTTTTTCGACAAATTGATATTGGTGACAGGCAATAAAGTTGGCAGAACTGATTAAGTAAGTAGAGCGTATTGGCTTTTTGCCAAAACGTAAATGAGAGACGGTGCGAGATCCTGATTTTTTAGAATCGTAAACAAAATAACCTTGCACTTGAAAGTCTGTTTCTTCACCAATAATTTTAATGGTGTTTTTATTAGCTCCGACAGTTCCATCTGCTCCTAAACCATAAAAGAGTGCGCGATAAACTTCTTTGTCTTCAATATTGAATTGCGGGTCGTATTTTAAACTTAGATGAGTTACATCATCTTCAATGCCTACGGTAAATCGCGATAGCGGTTTTTCTTTGTTTAATTCATCGTAGATAGAAACAACCATTGCAGGTGTAAATTCTTTAGAAGACAATCCATAACGCCCTCCGATAATTTTAGGAATTGCTGTGATTGTTCCATTTTGCCAGGCTTCGAGTAGAGCGGTACTTACGTCTTGTAGCAAGGGCTCACCGGCAGCACCGGGTTCTTTGGTGCGATCTAAAACAGCGATTCTTTTAACACTAAAAGGAATTTCA
>JBNKYI010000452.1:0-2246 GCA_050300815.1 Fibrobacterales bacterium | reverse complement strand
TCAACTCGGTTTTGTGCTTCATCCGCGCCGTGACTTCCTGACCGACATAACACCCTTTGCGGAAATCGACGCCGTGCAAGCGCTCGAATCCGGCTTCAAGGATATATGTGTCGTCGGGAATAAGTTCGACACCGATTTCCTGAAGCCCTAGAGACATAAGGCTCTGAAGCATAGACGTCGACTTCTCCCATAAAGGGGATATAAAAGTAGTCTTTATAGGAATGATCTGCCCCTCTTGCCGCCACTTTGTAAAGGCTCTGATTGCGAATTGACATTCCTTCTTTGCGAGTGATCGTCTCTGTAATTTGAATGCCATTAGAGTTGATCGAATAAAGACATTCACAATCATCAACGCGGCGAATATAGCCCTTAAGAGCTTGCTCTAATTCATCAATCGTCAGCCCTTTTAGCTCTTCGCATAAGGTTTCTAGGTCTTGGCGATGCTTTTTTTGCTTCGCCTTTCCTCTTTCAAGACGCACCATTTCTGCATCTTTAGCATGCTGAACCGCTGAAGAAAGGATTCTTTTCCAATGCACCGGATCAAATTTATCGATTGTGTCGGGTGTGCTGAGATAAAAACCTTGCACCAAATCACCACCAAATTGATAAAAATCCACGATTTCTTGGTATGCCTCTACCCCTTCAGCAACAACCAGTGTTCCCATATTTGCACTGAGTTCACAAAGCAAACGAACAATCTGAGCTTTCTTGATGTCGTATTGCATTCCTTGAATCAAACTCATATCTAACTTGATGATATCGGGTTGTAACTGGGTGATTCTCTCAAAATTGGAATGACCCGCTCCCATATCATCAATCGCTATCAAAAAACCATAGCGTTTGTGCAAGCGAGCAAACTCGATGAGACCTTCTTTGTTGTCTACACCCGACTCGTTGATTTCAATACAAACCTGAGAGGGTTGTAATCCGGCATTGAGCACCACTTCGCGCATATGTCCCGAACCCACCACCCCTTGGTCTACAATCGTGGATTCAATATTCACAAACAAAAGTGTGTCGGGAAATTTCTCAACGAGAGGAACAAAACCCAAGACAGCCAATCGACGACACAAACGGTCGAGCTCAAGAACTCGTCCCGCCTCTTGAGCCATGGCAAAAAGCTCTTTGGGCAAAGGGCCTTTTTTATTCCCTTTGGGTCGAACCAACGCCTCAAAGCCCACGATGCGACATTCGCGCATCGAGAATATTGGCTGGTAGTGCATCTCAAGCGCACCTTCTTGGAGATAAAAATCAATGTTGCCCATATTTCAAATCTACTCAAAAGCCTCAAAAGCGTCATTGGAGATTTCTCTTTGTTAGAACCCGTGTTTGTGTCTTTCTTTTTTCGATGCATTTGGCACCTTTTGTTTTAAAAAATACCTCTAAAAATTGGCATGGCACTTGCATTGCATTCTCAATCAAAACCTCAATGGAGAGTCTTATGCAAATCGACGCCATGGCCTTAGAGTTTATACCCAAACATTTAATTCATGAGAAATCAAAAGATTACGAATTCAAAATTCCTGATTCAAAACTTTCATTTTCGGATACGATCACAAAAGCAACTCTTTTTTCTAAAGCAGATTTTTCCCCAAGCAATCCCGTTTTCTCTTCTCTAGAATCGTCTAAAGCTGAGACGAGTTCCCTTTTATTAGATACAAGTACTCGTTCTAAATCGGTTTCTCCTGAAGAATATTTCGAAATGAATTTCAAAGAATGGCAAAATTCTGATGTTCCTCCCCCCCTTTTAACACCCACTCAAAATAATATTGACGTTTTAAGTCATTACGTTTCAGATAAAATGAACACTCTTCTCGCTGAAAGCAATGTTCCAGAAGCTCCCGAATACTACTCTTTTGATCAAAGGGGAGAATGGATTCTACCCCCCAACTACAAGTACAAAGCAGAGTTTACTGCCGCCATGCATACCGATAAAAGGCTGAATCGAGAGGCACAGACTCTTCATGCACTGATGAGTATTCAGCGAGAAACTCAAAAATCACTGGCGTTTCAAGAAGAATACTCATCTGCGACCACTCAAGAGGATATTGATCGAGTGCTATTTAAATACAAGACGCTTTTTGCCAAAAGAGAACACGAAGAGGTACGTGTCTTCTTACTCCCCAAAGTGGCCTAAGTAATTGGAGCTAAATGAACATTTTCATAAACACCGTGAATGAAAATCCATGCTTTTCTTCGACGCTGAAGCAATGAGCAGCCCCTTTGCTATTTCTCCGTTTTGATAA
>JBNKYI010000451.1:0-2250 GCA_050300815.1 Fibrobacterales bacterium | reverse complement strand
TCATCATCCCTTGCTCACTGAGGGAAATCGCAAACTATCTAAGCGCACCCGAGATTTTAGTCTAGAGCACTATTTGCATTTCTATCTCCCGCAAAAAATCCGTTCTTCTTGGCAAGGGCAAGACTTAGACTAAAGAACATTCTAAACGATATCAACATCAAAAGTCGAAGTGTGCGGTTTCTAACCGCGAATGATCAACCAAATCACATAGCTGGCATAGAGCAATAAAAAGAGAACACCCGCCCCTCGCGAAATTTGGGGATGGCTCTCTTTTCTTCCAACAAGAAGGGTTGCAACGACAATAAATCCCGCCAACGTCGCCAAATAAAAATCCATCATATTCGACTCAGAAACAGGCAGGGGTTTAATTAATGCGCTCACCGCCAAGACCCAGAGCACGTTAAAAATATTAGAACCTAGCACATTGCCAATTGCCATATCCGAATTTCCCTTAAGGGCGGCTGCTACCGAAGCTGCCACCTCAGGAAGACTCGTTCCCACCGCAACAATGGTCAAGCCAATCATCGCCTCGCTCATCCCCCAAGAACGAGCAAGTTCAGAGGCCGCATCGACGATACAGTCTCCTCCCCAAACCAAACCCGCTAAGCCGACAACCAAAAACAGCAAGGCTTTTGGCAAGGGCAAGTTCTCACTTGGGATTTCATCACTGTCTGTTTTTTCTCCTGTAAAACTGCGATAGAGAAAATAACCAAAGGCTAAGATCAACACTACCGCATCGGCTCGAGTGATCATTTTATTGCTGCTCTGAAAAAAATTAGATGCGAACAAAGCCAAAGCCGGAATACAAAGAACGGCAAAGGGGATCTCTAGCTTAAACAGTTTTTTATCCACATAGACAGCTTTCAGTGAGGCTGTCGCTCCGAGAACCAGCAATAGATTGGCAATATTTGAACCGACGATATTGCCTAAAGCGAGGTCGCTTTTGCCATTAAAACTCGCCAATAAATTCACCACCAACTCAGGAGCTGAAGTTCCAAAAGCCACCACCGTCAAGCCAATCACCAAATCACTGATTTGAAATTTTTTAGCGATACTGGCAGCACCTTCTACTAACCAATCCGCCCCTTTAATTAGCGCGATAAAACCAATCACTAACATTAAGTAAGTCATGAGAACCTTCGCCTTCTGAGGCGTTCACTGCGAGAGTGCCCTTTAGAGTTTGATCGCTCAAATATAGATTTAGAGGATGAATTCCACCACTCTAGACGAAGCCCTATTGCCTTGGCTTCGCTTTTTGCGATTTGAAAAAGGCCTCGCGTCTAATTCTCTCGAATCTTATCAGAGAGACCTAACTCAGTTATCCTTCTTTCTCGAAAGTCGACAATGCCCCTTGATTGAAGCAAACATTATAGACTTAAACGAATGGTTAACAAGTAAGGCCATTGAAGGACTCGAACCCACATCTATAGCCCGCTTTATCAGTTCGATAAAAAGTTATTTTCAGTGGGCCCATCGAGAGAAATTATGTATCAACGATCCCTCAACGGGCCTAGAGTTTCCTCGATTGGGGCGCTATCTCCCCGATTGCCTCGAACGAGAAGAAATTGAACTTTTATACAAAAATGCCAACGGAGATACTCCTCTGCAATACCGAGATATCGCTCTACTCGAATTGCTTTACGGATCAGGGCTGCGCGTCAGCGAAGCCCTAGATTTGAAAATAGGACAAATTGATCTCGATGAGTCGTGGATCACCGTACAAGGCAAAGGAAATAAAGAGCGCTGGATTCCCCTACCTCACAAGAGCCTAGAAAATTTAAAAATCTATCTAAAAAATTTCCGCCCCATGCTCAATCCTCAAGAGCCTCATCTATTAATCAACCACCGAGGAAAAAAACTCAGTCGAATGGGTGCCTATAAAATTTTGGAACGCCTCAGCGTTGGCCTTGATAAAAAAATCAGTCCACACACCTTAAGGCACAGTTTTGCCACCCACCTTCTTGAAGGCGGCATGGATCTTAGGGTTTTGCAAGAATTACTAGGTCACTCTGATTTAACAACCACTCAGATTTACACCCATCTTTCTAAAGACACCTTGCGAGAGAATCATCGGATGTTTCATCCTCGTGAAATGAAATCACAAAAAGATTTTTTCAATTAGAAAACCATTCGTTAACATCCATGCCTTCGGGAAGAATTATACTAGAAACGTAGATACCTTCGCTTTTAAACATTTCAATCAGCTTTTGTGATGCCGCTTGCCCTGGGCCATCGCTATCAAAGGCCATA
>JBNKYI010000450.1:0-2273 GCA_050300815.1 Fibrobacterales bacterium | reverse complement strand
AGCAAGAGCAATCCCAGAGGCTCGTGGCCCCCGAGAGGCGGTTGTGCGTTGAAATTGCTTGTTGCAGCCATCACGGTAAGACTATTCGTCTTTTTGTTTTTCTGTTAACAGAGCCCCTGAATCCTTATTTCCCACGAATGTAAACTCTCGATCATGAAAATAGCCATACATGAATTTGGTCATATCAAATAGGCCATATAATCGATTGGTGAAGTTGTATTCTTTTGTGTCTTCTTTAACAATATTTTCGCCGAGTATTTCCTTTGCTTCCTCTATATCAATAACAAAGCTATGGTCTTTATAGTGATTTACAAGATGATCAGCAACCTTTCCTACGCTTGTGTTATCTGGTAGGTTTGCTTGTTTCAATAGACGTTCTGCATATTGCATTGCAGATTCATTAATTCGTTCAAAATAACCTAATACACGAAGGTCTAATTGGTTGTTCAAATACTTCGAAAACATGTCAGCAGCTAATGGATAGCTTGAGGCCATTTCAGCAATTTTCTCAAGAGCATTTGAAACTGCCAGCGCAGGAAAATTCCCAATTTGTGGGTCTATTGGGCCCAACTCAGACATTTGACCCATATGTATTTCAGTTGCACCCAAAGAAATTAGCGTTCCTGCTGACTTCGCCTTCCTCGGAATAGCCACGATAAATTTCGAGGAAGCTCTTTTTTTACAAGTCTTGCTAATGAGGTAGGCGGGCTCAATACTGCCTCCAGGCGTGGTTAGAAATAGAGCAATATCTTTATTGTTTACCCCATTTAAACCCTGATATATCCTATCAGAGTGCAAACTATTAATTGATCCCTTCTCATCATATAAGAAAAGCCAAAAATACGGATCAACCTCGTATTCTGCCTGAAGCAAGGCAATTGTGTTTGACATGGCCTCCTTTAAAGGCTGTTCTTCTGCCTTAAACTTCTTGATGAATTCAATCGCTTCTGAAAATTCCTTAAGGTTGTAATCCTTAGGTTCCTTTTCATTTGACTTGTCCGTTTTTTCAGAGGTTGTATTCTCTTGCTGTTCTTTTTTCGCCATTTTACTCCTCTTGCCTAGAACACAAGAATCATCCTCATCCATCAGACAATCCCAATGTCCCTATCATAGTTCATGTACACAGAATTGTAAATCCAAAACAAAAATCTTCCTACCTAGAAAAATCATGACAAAAAATTTTTATGCCGACATGGGCAAGATCCTTGTCGATTTTGAAAATCGACTTGAATAAAAAATTACGTTGTAAAAAAACAACGTAGATGTATATTTACGACGAATCTATTTAGAAGTACCCCAGAGGCAATCTATGAATTTCTCTTCTCATCCTGCACCAGTTTATCACTTGAGCCTTTACGTAAGTGACCTTGAAAAATCGGTCGCTTTCTACAATTCACTTTGGAATGGCGCCCCTCAGAAGAAAAAGGCAGGTTATGCGAAGTGGGAACTTCCTAGAATGATTTTTTCGTTAGTCGAAAATCCTGAAAAGGTGCAAAGTCAATTTGGACACATGGGAATTCGAGTAGAAACCGCAGAGGAATTACAAAGGGCATTGCAATATTTTCAGAAGTTAAACTTTGAGATAAAAGAAGAAATGGGAACTCTTTGCTGTTATGCTCGGCAAGATAAATTTTGGTTAGTGGATCCCGATGGATATCAATGGGAATATTATCTGTTTCACGAGGATGTGGAATTTAACGATCCACACTATTCACAAAGAATGCAAGGGGCGAAAGAGGCAACCGCGTGCTGCAGTTCTGCCTTTGCCAAACCCGTCTCAACCCATTTAGAAGATGCGAAGATGAGCTGCCATCCGGGTTCGGGGTGTTGCTAAGAGAGGCATTATGGCTAAAAAAGAACTTTTTTCGACTTCGTTACAAAAAAAATCAGAGATCGCCAAAGGGCTCAGTCATCCAGCTCGATTGGCGATCCTCGAATTTTTAGGACAACAGTCTGCCTGTGTTCCTACCGAATTGGTGGAATTATTGGCGTTGAATCGAGGAACCGTCAAACAGCATCTCGATGAATTAAAAAAACTGCAGTGGATCAAGTCGGCGATTAGAGAAGACCGTTTGGTTTGGTGCCTTAATCTCTCACAAATTAAAAGGGATATAGAGAGCTTAACTTCGTTTGTTAAATCTTGCGAAGAAGACGCGAGAAAGTGCAGTGATTGCTGCTGAGAGAATGCTATGGGTATATTTGAATCTTTTCTTTCGCTTTGGGTTGCTTTAGCCATGGGAACGGGAGTTCTCTTAGGTCTGACCTTTCCCGAT
>JBNKYI010000449.1:0-2275 GCA_050300815.1 Fibrobacterales bacterium | reverse complement strand
AAGAAGTGCCCGAGTCGGTGCAACCGGGGCATTCGTCGTGATGGGCGCAACGGGGAAGTATCTGGATTTCAGGGGTCTCTCGAGTCATAGACTAAATTTACCCTTTATTTTTCGAGGTTGGCGTTTTAAAAAATGGCCTGATGGATTGGCGCTGATTTTTTTGAAAACACCTTGGGTGCAGAATCATTCGAAACTGGCCTAATTGATTGGTGCTAAAAACTTCAGAAGACCAGTATTTCAGTGATTTTAAATAAACAAACGAAGTGCAACACTTCCTTTCATTCAAAAGAGTTAATTAAAATCTGCGCGTTAAAGAAAATCAGCACCAATCCATCAGGCCAGTTCTCTATATTTGCGCTTATGAACACCCCTCGACGATTTTGCTTGGCTCCGATGATGGATTGTACAGATCGTTATTATCGATTTTTCTTGCGCCAAATTTCTCGTAAAACCTTTCTCTACACCGAAATGGTACATACAGGCGCTTTGCTACATGGGCATCGCGAGCGTTTTTTGAAATTTGATGCTTGTGAACATCCCGTGGCGATGCAACTCGGGGGTTCTGACCCTGCAGATTTGGCTCAGGCCAGTCGTCTCTGCGAAAAAGAAGGATATGACGAGGTGAATCTCAATGTGGGTTGTCCTTCAGATCGAGTGCAGTCTGGGCTTTTTGGTGCGTGTCTTATGGGGCACCCCGACCGAGTGGTGGATTGTGTCAAGGCGATGCAAGATGCGGTTTCTATTCCGGTAACGGTAAAAACACGTATAGGAATCGACCATTTCGACAGTTATGAGTTTACCCGAGATTTTATGGGCCGCCTAGTAGAGGCTGGTGTACAAACGGTGATCGTACATGCCCGCAAGGCTTGGTTACAAGGGCTTAGCCCTAAAGAAAATCGCGAAATACCCCCCTTGAATTACTCTCGCGTTTACGAGATAAAAAGAGAATTTCCCCATACAGAAATCATTATCAATGGGGGGATTCAGAGTGTAGATCAATCCCTTACGCATTTGCAACAGGTTGATGGGGTAATGGTAGGGCGGGAAATTTACAGTAACCCCTTCGCTTTTGCCGAAGTGGATTCAAAAATTTATGGTGCAGAAGACCCCTCGGCAAGCCGAGAAGAGGTGATTGAAAAACTGATTCCATTTGTAGAGCGCTGCTGGGCAGAGGGGGAGCCTTTTCATCGCACAGCGCGGCATATATTAGGACTTTATCACGGGCAACCCGGAGGTAAAATCTTTCGTCGACGTTTGACCGAAGAGGGCAGAGCACCTGAGGTGGGATCGGCATTGCTCAAAGAATGGCTGAAATTTCGGGCCACTCAATCAAATTCTTACCTTCGCGAAAGCGACGAGAGAATAGATTAGTTTTATAAGTGTCCCAAATTTTTATAAAGAACAATGTTTTAAGGATATTTGATGGCCCTGCTCAATCGTAAATTTTATTTTCCGGTGCTTGTTTTTGTTTTTGCTTCTTGTTCAGACAAATCTCATTCTCCAAATGGGGAAGATCTTTCTTCTTCTTCCTTCTCTTCTGAAGTTTCATCTTCATTTGTTCAAATCTCTTCGTCACAAATTTCATCTGCAGAGTCATCGAGTTCAAGTGAGGTGGTTTTAAGCTCTTCATCTATTAAAATTTGTGACTCGGCTTGCAATTCTATTCATCCCGAATGGCCCACCATCTCTGAGGTGGGGGGGAGTGGATCGGTGACCACTTATGGAACTCCGTCAGATCCAGAGTACAGTCAAGGTGGCGCTTGCAACTATGGTAAGACGGGTTTGCAGTACTATGCGGCGGCCTATGTAAACCTTACCGAAGGAGATGGTCAAGGCGCTTGGCAGGGTGGAGCGATTTGTGGGGCGTGCGCCCGAGTGGTTGTAACAACCTTGTCGGGATTAAAAGAAACCGTGGTGAGGATTGTTGATAAATGCCCCGACGGTTATTGCGGCATAGACTTAGGGGGCGCACCGGCGCGCGACTTGATGGTCGATGGCATCGGACGTTATCAAGGGGTGTGGAGTTGGGTGTCGTGCGAGGGGCACGCTGAATTGTTTGATGGCCCCGAAGCTCTCTTTGTCAAAGATGGAAGCAATCCTTATTGGTCTGTGATTCAAGTGAGAAACGGAAGGGATAGGGTAGAGAATATTCAACTGACTCGAATCTCGGATCAAAAACAATACACCCTTTCGATGGCTATCGAAGCTGAGAATTTCTATTCAGTCCCCACCGAAATTTTACAAGATTCGTCGAATTACGAAGTTAAGGTGACCT
>JBNKYI010000448.1:0-2275 GCA_050300815.1 Fibrobacterales bacterium | reverse complement strand
GATGGTGTATACTATCGGTTTGGTAGGAACAAAGAAGATTTGACGTTCTTGACTGCCGTCGGTGCCTTGACCGACCAAGGTGGTGCTTAGGGTCTGGGTCGTCTCGCCAGTGGCCCGTACGGTCACCGTTGATGTATATCCACTGGCCACCGTATAGGTCGTCTTTGAAGTATCATAGATGGCGATGGTTTGATTGCTTAAAGCATAGGTGTTGCTAATGTTCAATAACAAACATCCTAGGACGAACGTTAAGATACGGTTCAAAATCAACTCATTTTTTTTGTGTTGTGATGCCTCCAAAATTATCAATTATTGAGAAAAATTGACTAAACGGCAGTTGGCTTTGCATTTCATCGAAAATGCGCTTGACTTTGAATAAACGTGTTGTGGCGAATAATTTTTATGAGAAATCAAAAGCTTAGGGTGAAATTTCAGTTATTTTGAGACGGTAGAAAGTCATTTTGAAAATTTTTGCTCTGAGGTCACTCTGAGGTCACTCTGAGGTTGCTCTGAGGTCACTCTGAGCCCTAGTACGCGCTTCGTCAGACAATCCGCGCGGCGATTATTTTGGAATAATCGCCGCTAGCGGACTAATACTTGCTCATATCGACGACGGGAAAAGAGGTAGGAAAGCCATCGACCAACTCTTTAGGGCATTCAACCGGAGTATAGCTGTAAGTGGGGTTATTCGCCGTTTTATACCAATCCACATACCAATAACAACCTTGGAGCATGTCTTCTAGACCAGGTTTGTTAAACAATGCGTCACACATATCTCGAACACATTTTTGATTGGCTTCTAAAGTGGGTTCTGGATAATAGCCGAGCTTTTTTTCACAAGTTGATCTGAATCCGCCAAAAGTTTCGCCAACGAGGTCTTTATTGTTCAAGTCGACGCCCCATTGTGCCGCGCAACCTCCCGTGTAAGCTCCCATTCCACCGCCGGGAATCATGATATCAAATTGCCCTTCTTCGACATCATAACCGATGTTGGTCACCATGACGATCATTTTTTTGCCTTTAAGAGCGGCGTGTTCATATTTGGGATCATAGTTATGCATCCCCCCGTCAAATTCTAATAAGAAACAAGAACCACAAGCTGCATCACCCAGTGTTTTTCCACTAGCAGCAGCATAGCCATAGGCTAAACCTTCGCAGACCGCAAAGGGAGCTTGGTCGTAACAAGAAAAGGCAGTGCCCCCGTCACAAGCATTTTTCACCCCTTCGTAGGGATAATAAATGTTGCCTGTTTCGGTTTGAGTGGCGATTTCGTTGTCATTAATGTCACAGGTTTTTACAGTTTTATCAGGATCATAGCCAAATTTTTCTGGCCAAGCACAAGAGGGTTTACAACAATCCCAATATCGACTTCCCCATCCTTTTTTTGCAGATGCATCAAGTGCAGGAAGTGGGTTGGCACAAGCTTTGGTGATGTTTGCCAATTTATTTGAGAGGTCTACTGAGGTTTGCCCGCCTGCAGAAGATGAGCTTGTGGCGATTGAACTCAGGTTTGTTGAACTCGAAACGGAGGTATTTCCTGCAGAAGAAATATCAGAAGGAATAGAAGAAACTCCGGGATCGATAGCTGAACTTGAAATCGTTTCACTTGAGTTTGGGTCGAGATCCTTTTGAGAATCCGTTAGATTATTGTCGCTTTTACAAGAGCTAAGTGCACTGATGAGAGCTCCACTCAGCGCTAAAAACTGAAAATATTTAGACAGATGTTTCACGGTTTTGCCTGACCTTTTTTTAAAACTTCTCCAAAATTATATTCTAAGTAAAGGCATCGTCATGTTTTCATTCCTTTATGCCATTTTTGCGGTTTGGATTGGTTTGCAGTTTAGTATCAATCAATCAGGCCAGTTCACCTTTATGCTGGGGCAAACTGGGGATGTGGATAAATAGTCAACGATTAATACTGCTCGCAGAGTTCAATTCTAAGTCGGCAAACTACTTTAATTTGAAATCGTATAAATCGGAGAGTATTGTGTTTAGGTTTTCATATCTATTTCTTTTTGCAATATGCATTGTAAAGGCTCAAACAAATTTAGGCGTGAATTTATTAGATAGCATTCGTTCTGCAACGCACTGTGCCTCGGGTTCACTTTATGGATTTACAGAAACATTGCCGGCGGATATCACTAATCTAGTGGCCCCTCTTAAACCCAACTCTTTTACGAACCCTGCACGCAGTGGTAATGGACGTCAACAACCCATAGGAGATGCACTTGCGGTTTCTCAACGCCTAGATGCTATCGGAGCGAAGGTTCAAATT
>JBNKYI010000447.1:0-2277 GCA_050300815.1 Fibrobacterales bacterium | reverse complement strand
GTATCGCAAAGCTTTTGTGACTCATGACTTTGCTTTTCTAAAAAAGGGCCACCGTTGGCAAGTTCTCGCATAAATATTCGTTGTTCGGTGGGGTAGCTAAGTAGAATTTCAAAAATTTGCGTGACCATACTTTCAATAAAATCCCTAGCGTTTAAATCTTGGGATTCAATTAGGGGAGATAGGCCGTCCCAGTAAATGTGTTCGATTTTGTCGAGAATTTTGCTGTAAAGAAAATCTTTATTCTTATAGTGGTAATGCAATAGCGCTTTGTTTACTTGGGCTTTGTCTGCAATCACTTGCATACGTGCCCCTTCGTATCCGTGGGCCGAAAATTCTTCAAGGGCAGCTTGAAGAATGCGCTCTGCAGTTTCAGCATCGTTAGATACCGCTGTGCAGCAATCTTTCTTTTTGAATAAATGCTTTAAGCAAAATCGAGGGGGTATTGCGGATTCTTTTTTAACCATGTGGTTAAATCTAGTAACGACTTTAACCATTTGGTTAAATAAAATTAACCAAGTGGTTAATTTTATTGAATTCTCACCACGATTCTTCGATTTCGAGCTTGATTTTCAGGAATGGCATTGCCCAAGCTGTCTAAATTGGGCAGTTTGGGTTTGGTGTCGGCATAACCTGCGGCCTTGAGGCGATCGGAATCTATTTTTTCATTAATTAAGAATTTAACGAGGTTAGTGGCGCGGGCGACAGAAAGCTCCCAATTACTAGGAAATCGAAGGGTGTTGATAGGAACGTTATCGGTGTGTCCTTCAATATCGACATTGAATTTATAGTAATCGATATTTTTGATTGCCGTAGTGACCTTATCAATGATCGGTTTGGCTTCAGAATTTATCTCTGCACTGCCCGCCTCGTAAAAGGTTGAGCTGGCAAATTCCATTACAATTCCTCTTTTGCCCATATCGACGACCACTCTTCCGGCTCGAATATCGTTATCTAAAAGAGAATCGAGATCGTGCTTGATTTCGGCGAGAGGAGTAACGGTTTTGTCATCCAGACTGCGCAACCCTTTTTTAATTTGCTCAAAAAGCGCCATGTCGACTTGAGAAATTGAAATGAGCAAAAGAAAGAAGCACATTAATAGGGTGATCATGTCTCCGTAAGTCAACATCCAGTCATCGAGATTCGCTTCTTCAGTGTCGAAAACTCGTCCTCGGTTTTTGTGACTTTTTAAACTCATTTTTTAGCCTTTGAACTTTCACCCAACTTGTAGTGATTGTTTCGATCGAGATAAGAATTCAGCTTGTCTTGAATATAAAAGTTTGATTTTTTCTCGAGAATCAAGGTGACCCCCTCTAAAATCAAATACTCCCTAAAACGTTGAATCGAAATTTTTTGCTTTGTTTTTGTTGAGGCAGGCGCAAAAATGAAGCGAGCTAAAAGAACTCCGTATAAGGTGGTCATCAAGGCGATAGAAAGACTGGGTCCCATTTTTGAAGGGTCATCGAGTTTAGATAACATGACGATCAGCCCGATCAGAGTTCCGACCATTCCAAAAGCTGGCGCTGAAGCGGCCATGTTGTTTAAAATACCACTTTGCGTAAGTTTTCGAAAATACGTTTCTTCGATGTTATTTTCGGTAAACTCTCGAATTTCATCGACAGAATAACCCGTGCTGAAAAGATTAAACAAGTATTTGATGAAGGGGTCTTTTGATTCTTCTAAAATTTTTTGCGCAGCGAGTTTCCCTTCTGACTGAATTCTTTTATTCCAATCAATAACCATTCCCACATCATTTTTTAATGTGGCAGGAGATATGGGTTGACGAACAAAAATGGTGAAAATATCAAAGAGGGCCCTCAGTATGTAGCGATAACGATAACCGACAAATGATGCGGTCAGTGTGCCACCGAGCACAATAGCTAGACCTTCTTGGTTGTAAAATAGCATGTAGTTGTCGGTGGAGTTCATGATTCCCCAAGCAAGTAAAAGGGAGCCGGCGAGAATTCCAAATAAGGTATCTAGTGAAATCATTCTTCATCCCCTCCTTCAATGCTCTCAATGGCGTCGATAATTTCGGGTTGGTCGGGTTGAAGTTTTAGAGATTGTTTCCAGTATTGCACGGCGAGCCCACTGCGATTTTGAACGTAATTTAGACTTCCCATCAGTGCGTACGCTTCAGAGGTCTTTTTAATTTTCAAAGCCGTTTCTAAGAGCTCGTGACATTTTTCGTATTCCTTTAGATAAAATGCTTGTTGAGCTTGGTGCATCAGTTGCAGCAATCGCTGCGTTAATTTATCTGCCGTGCTGTCTAAAGCCAGT
>JBNKYI010000446.1:0-2293 GCA_050300815.1 Fibrobacterales bacterium | reverse complement strand
CCAATCCGTCAATTGTCTAATGCTCGGCCCATCTTTACCAATGGCAATGACTCCCGAAGTCGCTTTATCTAATCGATGAGCCAACTGAGCCCGACGGTGCCCTAGATATTTCCAAACCTCTTCGATCAAACTCTCTCCTTCGGCGACATTCGAACCCGGTTGCACAGCAACTCCAGAGGGTTTATCACAGATCAAAAAGTGTTCATCTTCATAGAGAATTCCAAATCGTCGACTCGAAACGCCTCCCCATCCTACAGAAATTTCTTGCTCTTTTTCTATTTCAAGATTTTCGTAAACAGCAATATCATCTCCTTCTTGCACGATCTCTTCACCCTTTGCTCGCCGTCCGTTTAGACGAACCTTCTTTTTGCGAAACAATGAAAATATTCTAGCAAGCGGAAGACTTTTGAACTCTTTGCGCAAGAGCCGATCAAGTCGTTGACCGCTTTGATGAAAGTCAACTTTGATTTCAATCACCGTTCACGTCTCCGCCCTAACTTTCATTCCAAAATGCACGCCATCGGCTGCCGAACTGATGATTCCCCCCGCATAACCCGCTCCCTCACCAAGGGGATATAAACCTTTGATCGAATCAGATTCAAAGGTCTGGGGATTTCTCGGTATACGAACAGGGGATGAGGTTCGAGTCTCAGGGCTCACCAATAAACCTTTCTCGATAAAGCCGGGAATGACTTTATCAAAATACAGTAGGGAATCTTTTAAAGATTCTAAATAGGGAGCCTCAAAAAAATCATTGTGATCGTGAGGAACCAATCCCGAAGGATACGAACTGCGCGGCAATTCCCTATCTTCTCTTCTGGCGAGAAAAGCTGATAAGGTCTGAGCAGGCGCCGCATACTTTCCGCCACCAATCTGAAAAGCTTTTTGCTCCATTTTTAACTGAAATTCAAGCCCCGCTAAAGGATCTGTATTTTCCGTTAAATCCACAGGTACAACAATTCCTGCATTTGCGAAAAAACCACTCCTTCGGCTATAACTCATGCCATTGGTTGCGAGTTCTCCAGGCTCTCCGGCACAGGGTATTAACACGCCACCCGGACACATACAAAAAGAATAAGCCCCAGGGCCCGCAGTACAAACCGGGGCGTGCAGAGAATACGAAGCCGCTCCCACCTCTTGAATCTCAGCGGCCTTTCCCAGCTGCCTTTGATTGATCAACTCTTGCGGGTGCTCGACCCGAAAGCCTACTGCAAAGGATTTACTTTCAATTTTGACTCCTCGAGCATAGAGCAAGCGATAAACATCACGAGCACTATGCCCTGTTGCAACAATGAGATGATCGCTCTCAATCCATCGATTATTCACTTTAAATTTCGATACACATCCACCGGTAATTTCAAGGTCTTCAAGGCGGTGTTCAAAATGAACTTCTCCGCCAAATTCTTCAATCATTTCACGCAAACGGGTGACAATGAATTGTAAACGATCTGTGCCCACATGAGGGCGCGCCAAATATTCAATTGAAGGGTCTGCACCCGCCCTAACCCAATCTTGCAACACTCTCTGGGTGTATTTATTGCGCGTTCGACTTGTCAATTTCCCATCGCTAAAAGCGCCAGCGCCCCCTTCTCCATAAAGAATATTTGAATGGGGATTTAGTTGGCCTTGCTTGAGAAAAAATCGTATATCTCTGAATCTTTCTCTGACGGGTTTACCCTGCTCATAGAGATGCACTTTTAGCCCTTTGCGCGCCATCTCTAAAGCGGCCGCCATTCCACAAGGCCCGGCGCCCACAATGTGAACAACCTTCCCCAAATCAACGCTCTCTCCTTCTCCCTCTTCGCTCGGTGTATAAAGCAAACATTGGGGATGATTAAAAGGATGCTCTAGTTCAAACGCAACGTTGTAACTCCACTGTTTTTGCCTTCCCTTACGTCCATCTAAAGACTTTCGAAGAATTTTTAGATTCAGAATTTTATTGGGAGGAATTCGCAGTTGTCGAGCGAGTTTTTTAGAAAGTTGTTCATCGGTAGACTCTACCGAAAGACGCAATTGATTAAAGCGATAATGAGGCATAAGACAAATATAGCCTCAGGCAACAGATAATTTGAATTTCTGAATTTTGCATAGAAATCTTTAGCCGTCAATTAACGTCTTTAATTTCTTCGAAGTCATCTTTGAGTTCGTCTTGTATTCTAAAAATTTCTTCAATATTTTCAAAAAACTTCCGAAATGTATCAATCGCTTGTCCACAGGCAACATTTCTGCACTCAGGAGATAGTTCGCCTTTATGTAAGAATTGAGCGTGTTCAACTTCTAAAATTTTTTCAAT
>JBNKYI010000445.1:0-2295 GCA_050300815.1 Fibrobacterales bacterium | reverse complement strand
GCTGGCTGCGACATGGACGGCCTCGCTCATTTGTTCTTCATCGGCTCCTTTTTCTAAGCTAGCTGATGTGTAAGCATCAATGCAATAAGGGCACTTTAAGGCGTGGGCAACGGCTAACGCTATCAATGCTTTTTCTCTTTCGCTAAGCGCACCTGCTTTCATTGTGGAGTTGTAGTACTCAAAAAACTTGTCTGCCAAATTTTTGTTTACTCGGCCGATATTTCCAAATTTTCGGAGATCATCGCTGTTAAAGTAGTCGCCCATATGTTTCCTTAGTGATTCTTTAAAGTGATAAGCCCCTAAATAATTTGCAAAAGGGCTTTTCGTCGAATAAAAATTCCCCATTCGGTCGAATGAGGAATGAAATACTTACAAAAAATAATAGGAAGGTTTACGTCGCTTAGGGGTAATTTTTCCAACCTCTAGACTCAAGACGTTCGGCTTTTTGCAAGACCGTATTTTCGAGTTCTTTCTTATAGCGGTCTAGTTTTTCGCCGATCTCTTTTTCAAAGGCTCCGAGAATCGAAGCGGCGAGAATACCGGCATTTTTCGCTCCGTTGAGCGCGACGGTGGCCACTGGAATTCCCCCGGGCATTTGTAGAATGCTTAAGATGGAATCCCAGCCGTCAATGCTATTTGAAGATTTTACGGGCACGCCAATCACAGGGAGGCTAGTCATTGATGCGATCATGCCGGGAAGGTGGGCGGCTCCGCCAGCTCCAGCGATAATGACTCGAATTCCCCTAGCTCGTGCCTGAGTGGCGTATTCAACGAGTCGAGCCGGAGTTCGATGCGCGCTAACGACGGTGACTTCAACTTCGACGCCGAGTTCGTCTAAAAATTGAGCGGCTTCTTTCATTACAGGAAGGTCTGAATCGGAACCCATTATGATTCCAACTTTGGTTTGGCTCATGAGATTACCTTGATTAAAGATTTAACTTGATTAGCTCTCTTTAGGGCGGTTTCAATATCGGGATCTATGATAGTGACATGACCCATTTTGCGAAAGGGGCGAGTTTCTGCCTTGCCGTAATCGTGTAGTTTGACACCAGAGAGAGCTAAAGCTTCTTCTAATCCAGAAAAAATGGCTGGGCCAGAAAAAGACTCTTCACCGATAAGGTTTACCATCGCCGAGGGAACTTTGATTTGAGTGTCACCTAAGGGCAAACCAGAAATGGCTCTAAGGTGCTGTTCGTATTGACTGGTAGAGCAGCTCTCGATGGTTTGGTGCCCCGAATTATGGGGGCGAGGTGCACACTCGTTAATAACCAGTTTGCCCTCTTGGGTCAAAAACATTTCTACCGCTAAAAGTCCAACAATTCCAAAAGATTCGGCAACCTTTTTAGCTAATTGAGTGGCTTCTTGGGTCAACTCCTTAGAGATTCTTGCGGGATAAGCGAGTGTATCGATTAGGTTGGCTTTGGGGTTAAATACCATTTCGACAGGATCGTAGGTTTTGCATTCCCCACTAATGGAGCGAGCGACAATGACAGAAATCTCCATTTTCATATCGCAGAGCTCTTCAATAATGCACGGGCTATCCAACAAAGAATCAAGATCATTTCGATCCTTGATGACGCGAACGCCTTGACCGTCATATCCTGCTCTTCTTGATTTTTGAACAAAGGGTAGTTTAATTTCGGCAGTTTCAATCGCCGTTAAAACTTTTGAAGCCGATTGAAACATGGCAAAGGGCATAGTGGGGATTTGATGGTCTTGATAAAACTGTTTTTGTAACCCTTTATCCCGTATAATTTGCAAAATACTGGGTTGGGGATAAACAGGAGTGCCTGCTGCTTCGATTTCTTCGAGGGCCTCAACAGAAACTTCTTCAATTTCTACGGTGAGTAAGTCTTGTGTTTTAGCAAATTCTAAAACTTCACGATGGTCTCTGAAGCTACCCACTTGGTGGAATTTGCAATAGGTTGCTGCGGGAGCGTTGCTATCGGGGTCTAAAATGCTCAATTGCGCGTTTAGTGGAATGCCTGCTTGAGCCAGCATTCGGCCAAGTTGGCCTCCGCCGAGGATGCCAATTTTAAGGTCTCTAATATTTTTCATGGCTTAAATTTAGCCAAACTTTGCAAACTGGCTTAGTCAATTGGAGTTTATTTTCCAAGTTTGGTAGATGAATGGACTCCTATTTGAGTAAAAAGGAATCCTTACACTCCGTTTGCAGGCTAGGGCGCAACGTACACTTGGCTATCGCCGTTTTTAGCACCAACCAATTAGGTCAGTTTGCAACTTTTGCTGCTCGATGCTTTTACAGAAGCGAAAGAGAAATAAAAAGAGACTATC
>JBNKYI010000444.1:0-2315 GCA_050300815.1 Fibrobacterales bacterium | reverse complement strand
TTAGAGGATTAATCATGCGTCAAGTACTTTGGTTAATCAAATTCAAATTGGAATAAAGGAATTTCAATTTAAACCTTCAAGAGCAAGTTAAGAAATTCCTACTTTGAACTTTAAACTCTTTTTCAAGAGCGTTTGAAACTTCTGCTTCGACATAACCTTGCTCAGAGAGTTGTTGGCTATAGATCTCGCGAACCGAGGGGAGTTTACTTAGCAATTTGTACATGATGGGCTGAGTGAAGCGAGGCTCGTCGGCTTCGTTATGCCCGTATTTGCGACTACAGATGATATCGACAAAAACATCTCGTTTAAACTTTTGGCGAAACTCTACGGCGAGTTCCATGCAGTAAGCCACTGCTTCGGCGTCATAACCATTAACGTGAAATACAGGAGAAAAGTTGGCTTTGCCGATATCGGTACAATAAACGGTTGAGCGTCCTTCTTTGTAGTTAGTGGTAAAACCAATTTGGTTATTAACCACAACATGTACCGTTCCACCTGTCGTGTAACCCGGAAGAGCTCCCATTTGCAGGTGCTCATAAACAATGCCTTGCCCCGAAATAGCCGCATCTCCGTGAATGATCACCGGCATGATCTTGCTGTAATCCGAATCAAACCACTGTTCGGCCTTGGCTCGGGTCATGCCGCTAATAACGGTATTAACGGCCTCGAGGTGAGATGGGTTAAAGGCCAAACTGACTTTAACATCTTGTCCGTCAATTTGTCGAATGGTTGAGAAGCCCTTATGATACTTAACGTCGCCCATTGTCGGGCCGCCATAAACTTCATCGGGAAAGTCTTCAAATTCAGAAAAAATACCTTCATAGGTTTTTCCGAGAATATTTGTCAAAACATTGAGGCGTCCTCGGTGGGCCATACCCATAATCACTTGGCGGCCGCCCAAAGTGACAAGCTTTTGAATCGCGCATTCAAGTGCGGGAATAAGAACCTCGGCACCTTCTAGAGAAAAACGTTTTTGCCCAATGTATTTGGTTTGCAAAAATTTTTCAAAAACTTCGGCCTCGTTTAGCTTTCTCAAGATCAGCTTTTTTTTGTCGAGATCGAATTGGGGTGTATTCTGAATTTCTTCCATCTGCGACTGTAACCATTTCAAGGCTTCAGGCTGGCGCATGTGCATGTATTCGACACCAATGGTGTTGCAATAGGTGGTGCGTAAGACATTGATGATCGTTGCAAGTTTGACTTTGCCTAACTTCAACTCTCCGTCAATGTCAAATTCTTCATTGAGATCTGCTTCAGTGAGGCCTACATCTTGCAGATCAAGTTGGGCTCTGTGATCTGAGCGAGGGCGAATGGGATTGTTTTCAGTGATCAAATGCCCTCTTGAGCGATAGGCATTAATGAGGTTTAAAACTTTAATCAGTTTTTGAAGTTTGGCATGATTGAGAGAGGTGTCAATCCCGGCGGGTTCATTTTGAGAGGCCTCAACTTCATCGTTGTAGTTTTTGACAGCAAATTCGAGACCTTCGAAGAATTTTTGCCATAAAGGGTCCACGCTTTGAGGATCGAGTTGATAAGATTGATGGAGATTTTCGATATATTCGGCATTTGTGTAATCGAGGTAAGTGGATTCCTTCATGAATTCCTCGGAAAAAGTGTTTTTGCAATTATAGGTTTTTCATGAAAACATTTCCAGTAGATTGAAAAGATACATATCTTTAAGATATGTTATAAGTATGAAGATGCTGCATTTCATTGAGTTAAATACTAGGGCGGGATTATATTTTAAAGACGCAATTGAATTTTAAAAGGAGGGTTGTTGTGAAATCCATATTCTTTATTCTTACACTTTTGACTTTACCCATCTTGGCGCAAAAAGAGCTTTTTGGTGCGACATTGCAAACGACTCGCTCAGAGGTCATAGAAATCCTTAGAACGAAAAATGTAGAGTTTGTTGAGACAGGGGCAATGCTGATGGTTGAGCAGTGGAGTTTGGGGGAGTTCACTTTAGTGGTCGATTTTGAGTTCGATGCTGAAAATCACTTGCAGAAGATATATGCTCAGTCTGATGAGGTGGCCTCAAGTCAAGCGGAGTTAGATATTCCCCAATGGTTTCGCAAAATCAATCGACTTTTGCAAGATGAGTTTGGTTTGCCTGAAAGTCGCAAAAATATTGATCTCGCGAGCACTCCTCAAACCGAAATGCATCTCTTGAGAGAGTGGGATAAAGAAGAGGCCCACGTTGAATTGGGGCTTTTGCATATGGAAGATGTCTTCGCTGTGAGTTTGAGAATTTCTCGAAAATAACAGAAGTGTCTTAGTGTTGTTTTAAAGAAATTTTTTAAGAATGTGGCGAC
>JBNKYI010000443.1:0-2329 GCA_050300815.1 Fibrobacterales bacterium | reverse complement strand
GCTATTTTCAAATTTAAAGACGACAACACCACCCAGCTCGTCAAAGGCACCCAATATTTTCCCGACCAAATGTCTTCAATGCTCCCCGCAAGGGGCAAATCGCGAAAATCCACCCAAATTCCCACTAGCCAAAGGCCCCCGATGAATATAAGAAGCTTAAGAGTTAGAGACTTGCGCCAGTCAAAGAGTTGCATTTCGATCCAAATTAGAGAAAATTTTCTTTCTATTTAGCAATTTTACGTGCATTAGAAAAATGACTTTTTGAAGCAACACCTCTTAGCAAAATGGCAGAATATCTTTTTTTGTCCAAAAAATGAGCCAAAATGAAAACGCCGCCCTTAAAAAGACACATAACAAATCAAAAGATACAGATTATTTAAATAAAATAGACACTAATGGTAACTTTTAATATTATTGATTGGAAAATTGCCTCTTTTTAAATGCACTCTTTCCATTTTTAGTTCTTCTATTCGGCTTTTTTGTGGGCTTTTAACGAAATTCCGCGTATTTTGAGGGACATTGGGTAAAAATGATCAATTTGAATTTTAAAAAAATGGTATAACTATTGCTTAATTCAGCGGAACTGAAAGGGAACATCTAATGCATTTTGACTCTAACGACGATACACTCAGACGGTACTTAGACGACATCCGTCAAACTGCTCCCCTCGACCGCCAAGAAGAGCAAGAATTATTTCGCCTAGCCAAACAAGGCAACAAAGCCGCACGCACTAAGCTGATCTCAGCGAATATGCGCTTTGTGCTTAAAGTCGCCATTCAATACCGCGGCTGTCCCATTCCCCTACCCGACTTGGTCTCAGAAGGAGCAATGGGCTTGGTTCGCGCCATCGAAAGTTTTGATCATTCAAGGGGTTTGAAATTTATCTCTTATGCCGTGTGGTGGATCAAGGCCTATATTACTCGCGCCATCAACGAAAACGGAAGTTTGATTCGTTTGCCCGCCAACCAGCACTTGAGAGTGCGCAAGGCCTTAAAAGAGCAATCTCGGGGCAAAGAGCTCGCTGAAGATATTCGCGAACTGATTCAACTCGGTGAAAAAGGCGTTAGCTTTGATTCGCCGCTTAAATCAGATACCAAGACCACGTTCTCTGAAGTTCTTGCCGACAACAAGGCCATTAGCCCTGAAGCCGAGTCTGAGATCGTTAATATCGAAAATTTAACACGCGACTTGCTTTCACAACTTCCTGACCGAGAGTCAAAGGTTATCGCTGGAATTTTTGGAATTAACCAAGAAGCCCCACAAACCCTGCGAGAAGTTGGGGAATCAATGGGGATTTCTCACGAGCGAGTTCGCCAATTACGCGACCAAGCTTTGCGACGCATTCGCAAAATGAATAGTCGAGATTATCTTAAAGAAAAATACGAGGGCTTTCTCGAAGCCGTTCGCAACTAACGGGATCTATCTCTTCATAAAATTTGCAAGTACGGCCGACTTACCCAAGTCGGCCCTTTTTGTATAAAAACTTTAGAATTGTAAACCCACCAAACACAATGTAAAAGCGCGTTAAATTCCTTGTCGAATTATTTTTTCAAGACGGCCCAACCCTAGTTTATTTCTCATACCTTCACAGTCACGAGGAGTAACGGTATGAGTTTCAAAGAAAAATTAAGCTTAGGTTGGGGAGTTGTGGCCCTTGGATTTATTTCTGTCACTGCGCTTTCAGTTTATTATGCGAATCATGATACCGTTCTAGAAGAACCGACTTTTGAACCAGAAGCGACACAAGAGCTTACTGCTATAATGCATGTAGGTGAAGAGCCTAAGCAAGAAAAAAAAGAATTAACTTCGAATTCTTATGGCAAAGGTCAGCCTACTTCTCCTCAATCAAAAGGCGTTTTAAAGGTGATCTCTTCTGATCAAAAGTTTGCCAAAGATCTAGAGAGAGTTCTTTCGCAAACCGGCGGTCTTAAAAAAAGTCCGGTCCCCGAATTAGGAGGGCGTCGCGGCAAGACTGATGGTGCATTTTCATCAGGTTATGCCGAGGGCGGTTCGGGAGGAGTTGGCGAAATGTTAGGCGGTCTCTTGGGTGGGGGCTCTGGCTCAGTAGGAACTTTGGCTAAAGGAAAATTAAGAATGGTTAGGAGTGCAGACATCACTGTAAGCTCTTCTCATCGCTACAAAGAAGTCGAATCAGGCCCCATCAGTCAAGGCAACCCTGAAATCCACGAAAACACTTGGTTAACTACCGACACCTCTCCCCTTTCGACTTTTAGCATTGATGTCGACCGCGCTTCATACACTTTAGTTCGTCGACAACTTCGCAACAATCAGCTCCCCAATCCCGATGAAATTCGCATCGAAGAAATGA
>JBNKYI010000442.1:0-2348 GCA_050300815.1 Fibrobacterales bacterium | reverse complement strand
TTTTGAGAGCTCGAAATTGACACTTCTATATTCTAGTCGTTTAACTAATTCTGGCAATTCAGGAATTTTTTCGCGCTCTTGTTTAGCCATCTGTTTTAATCTCAAAAGCGCTTGTTTAGAAACCGACTGCATGTCTTCGAAAGTATAGGGAAGCGAATTCAATCGATTGAGCTGAGCAACCTGAAGTCCGATATCCAAGATGATTACACTTGTGGGAATAGGAGACGAATTTTCCGAAAAAAACCGCACCCAATTTCTCCAGTATCCTCCATCCATAGGCATACGCACAACAAAAGGATCAATATCATATCCCAAATGTTGAATCCACTCGAGCCCTTCTTTTACAGCACCATCTTTAGCGAGTCCGGCCATGTCAGGAACATTACTTCTTACCGCATTGTTCACTTCAGTCATCCATCCCGAAGGGTCATACTGCGCTTCTTCCATTTTTTTGAGTATGCTAAAAAATAAGTTGTGTTTTGAAATAATCGAGTTATCGTCAACCTGTCTAAAACGACTTGGAATGAGAGAAATTTTAGAGTCTTGATCTCGTTTAAAACCCACCATGCCCAATTGCATTTGAAAATGTAGGTAGATAAAAGTCAATCGTTTTTTTTCTCTAACATTTGCACCTGAAGAACTCCATACCCACTGCAATATGTAAAACGGCGCATTGATAGGCAACTGAACAACATTCTCTTTATCACCCTCAACATCAGACATTGACCACTCTATTAACTGATACGACAACTCATCAATCGAATGTACTGATATCTCATTTTTCTCTTGTATCAACCACTGAATGATTACTTTTTTTACTTGCAAATAAAGTCGTTCAAAGACCTTTTGCCCCCCGTCATTCACTTTGCCCTCTTCGACAAGACGATAAAGACTCCACAAGGTCTCTGATACACTCACACTTTCATTTTTTTGAAAAAGAACAGCTAGTAACTGCAGGGTTTCTAGAAAATCTTCTTTTATCTCTTTTGAGATATCTTCCCCATTTTGACTCTCTCTTTTTTTAAAACAAATAGGGACATAATAAGTATCTAACTTTAAAAAGAGATCATAAACCTCCCAATAAATCACATTAAATAACTCTGCTTCAACATTGAAGTATTTAGTCGCTATTGCGTGTTTCTCTTGCAGAAGAGTAAACACTCCAATCAGCGAATCATACAATTGAAATTGATCGGCAAGTCGATGCTCATCTCGATTAACTTCTGAACTAAATTCGAGAAACTGCATCTCAATTTCATGAAAAGCATCAGCTACATCATCAAACCTCAATGTTTTACTGTTGCCCTTGATCGTGTGCGCCTTACGCAAAAGAACACTTGAATTTTCAAAAGAAAAATGATGACCCCTTAGATAAAAAAGAACTTCATTAATCAAAACCACTGCATGCTCTAGAAAATTCTCTAAATCTCTCGCAGGTATTTCGCTCATGGTTGTCAAATCTTTAATCTGACTTTCATTTTCTTCTTTTAAAAGAATCAGTCGATCTACTTCTGTTCGATCTTCGACGACAAACAATATTGACTCTAAAGATTCATTTAAATTAAAAATCGGAAAATAATCAATCGAGAGCGTCCTACAATCAGGCTCCCCACCTTCTTTGCTAATCCATATTCGAGTTTGCCGAGGAAATTGCTGTTCCATGAGTTCCCACTGCAACATTCCTTCTCCAAAAACACTGACTAACGCAGATCGAACCTGGCGCTGTTCTTGATTTGACCCTTCTTTTCCAACAAACAAAATTTCAAATAAGCTGCGCCCTTCGATATTCTTATTAAAGACTGTCGAACAATGTACTGAAAGTGGCGGAATCACAATAAAATGCTCGTCGATTCTAAAGACGGCCTGTCTCACATAATCCAATACTTCGGCCAAACGCCTCTTCTCTGCAGCAACAGACTTTGACTTTTCTTCTAACTTTTGGTCAAACATTTCGATTTGCCGTTTGTACTTGCTGTGATTAGTCAGAATGTTTTTTAAAACAAGAGTAAAGTTCAAGCTTTTGAATTCACTTTTCTCAGATGCAAGATTCAAACGATCTGGATTTTCAGAGTAATAATTCAACAACTGGATCTCTCGTCGAAAAATCCGTTTGTATCTTAAAACGATCATCCAAACCCCAGTAAATAAAAACATAATCGTCAACAAAACGCCTACAACGACTCGAAAGCACAGCGATATTTGCTTAAAATCCGTTACTCCTTCATCGACGATGTGAAAGCTTGCTCCTTGAATTTTTTCTGCAAACTCAGATAATTCCAATCTTTTTTGTTGAATTTTTTTCCATTATCAAAAGCATGCGTCATTTCATGGGCAATGGTTCTTCCAAG
>JBNKYI010000441.1:0-2351 GCA_050300815.1 Fibrobacterales bacterium | reverse complement strand
GAGGTGCGCGAACTTGTCGAAGACGGCTGCAAAGAAATATGGATAACAGGTCAAGACGCTGCCTGTTATGGGTTTGACATTGACACAAATCTCGCTCGTTTAGTGAAGCGTCTCGTGCAAATTCCCGGCTCATTTAAAATACGATTAGGGATGGGAAACCCTCGCCATCTACTCAGCTATATCGACGAATTGATCGAGGTTATGAAACACCCCAAGGTTTTTAAATTCATGCACTTACCCGTTCAAGCAGGATCCGATCATGTCTTAGAATCTATGAAGCGCCAGCACCGCGTCGCTGACTATAATTTGTTAGTTAAAAAATTGCGTTCCGCTTTTGCGCATTTCACACTCAGTACCGACATCATTGTCGGATATCCCGGAGAAACCGAAGACGATTTTCAAGCAACCTTGGATTTGCTTTCGAGTAGCCGCCCTGAGGTGTGTAATCGAACCCGTTTTGTTCCCCGTCCCCAAACCTTAGCAGCAACTCTTCCCGACCTATCTGGCAAGATGAAAAAAGAGCGCAGCCGTCGTTTAACCGAGCTTTTTAAATCCATCGCCTATAGTGAAAATCAAAAGTGGTTAGGCTGGGAAGGTGAAATTATCATTGATGAGTTTGGACAGCAAGAGGGGACTCGAATCGGAAGAAACGAAGCTTATAAACCTGTAGTTATCGAGGGAGATTATCCTTTTGGCAAAATTTTGAACGTAAAAGTCACTCGCACCAGTACCTTTAGCCTACAAGGAGAAGTGCTTCCAATTTCTCTAAAAAAAGAGAAGAATTCTCTTGAATAATAGCGACAGGTTTCTAGTTTATCTTCTGTTGAGCAATCAACAGATCATGCAAATGATCTCCATCCTCCCCTATTCCTGTGAAAGCCCGCCTTTGGCGGGCTTTCAACTTTTGGAAACACCGTGAATGAAAATTCATTCTTTTATTTGGCGCTGAACACCAATAAGCAGGGCGGCGCCAGAGCTGAATCACTTTTACCCTCTTTTGGCGATTTACAAAAGGGAGCCAGCTCCGACGCACAAACATCTAGATTAGTAGTGAAATTCTAAGAATCAAAACAAGCTCCCCAAAATATCCAAACTGGTCTGATTGATTGGTGCTAAAAACGGCAAGGACCAAGAGCATTATTATACTTTGACCCGCAAATGGAGTGTAGAGCTTCCTTTTTATCCAACGAAGGGGGTGTAATCTATTCTCCATAGAGAATCAGCACCAATAGATTAGGCCAGTTTGCGACTTTTATCGGTTTTTAATCACATGCAGTCTAGATTCTCATTTCCTCGCCGTCCATCACTACATTCGATGTAACCGACAAGGCGATCTCCACTGTATTTAGCTTCTCCCGCTTTTTGGCCTGATTTAAAATACCACTCGGTTTTACCTTCTCTCACCCCGTTGACATAAGAAGTTTTCTTTTCAACGGCACCACTTTCGTAATAAAGGATTTCGAGACCTTGTCGGCGTCCATCTTTGAACTGACGCTCTTCTTTAAGTAGCCCTGAAGAAAAGTAGATGAGTTCTTTCCCCTCTTTTCTCCCCCCTTTGTAGAGACTTTCTCTTTCAACGTTTCCCGAATTTCCGTATTGCCGTTCGAAACCCTCGATCTTGCCATTCTCATAGGGAATTTCACTGAGAAGAAGTCCGTCATTGCGATACTCTTTTGTGAGTCCGCTGAGTTTATCATTGCGATAAGGTTGCTCTAGAGCCAGATGCCCATTGGCATAAAACCCTTTAGCCAAGCCCTCGCGCTTTCCTTTTATTAAAGGAATCTCGATACGCACCTGATCCGTTTCGCGAACCTCAGTGATTAGGGTATCACACAAACATTCTGTAGAATCCGAATAAGTCGCCGAAGCAGCAAAAGAAAAAGAGATTCCCAGAAGCGATAAGAGAAATATTTTAAACGTAGACATAAAAAAACGGAGCATTGTTAACACAATACTCCAAATTAACTCTTCTTAAGGGTTATTCCAAAGGAGCCCCGTAAATCTCAACTTCTTTGGCTATTCTAAATTCAACCGCTTTTTTCAAAGCTCCAAGCTTATTATTCACTTCAGCCAACTCACTCTCTGGTACTGATTCTGAAACAACTCCTGCACCTGCCTGATAATACAAGGTATTGTTTTTACATAAAAACGATCGAATCATAATAGCCTGATTAAAAGAACCATCTAAACCTAACATACCAATACAACCACCATAATAACCTCTGTTTTGGTTTACGGCTTTGCTGGTATAGATAGAGACATACTCAATAGAAGTTACTATTTACATAACCAGCAGCGTATCGATTTTGTGGATGAAGAGCTGGATAAAGCAATAAGCTTTGGCTGTACTT
>JBNKYI010000440.1:0-2358 GCA_050300815.1 Fibrobacterales bacterium | reverse complement strand
GAAAAAAACAGGGGCAATGGAAAGAATTCTGGTATGAAGGGGAACTCAAGTCTCAAGTTTTTTTTGACAGAGGAGACACCACAGGCCTCGAAGAACACTTTGATCGATCGGGTCAATTGCTCAACCGCAGCTCTTGCCACACCCCTAAAACTCTAGGCAAATGGGAAAAATGGGCCCCTAACGGCCAATTGTTGCAAAGCAAAGAGTGCATAGGCTCCCTCTCTCACGGGCTCTTTAAATCTTGGGACGAAGAGGGCGACTTGATCGCCGAAGGGCAATACGACTTTGGGAAAAAAACAGGCTCTTGGAAGTATTATCGCAAAACGTCAAAGAGAAACACCCACCTTAGACGTCTCGAAAATTGGCAAAGCGGACATCGCGTCGGCTTGCAATTCGAGATTTCTGCCCAGGGCGACACCCTCCTTCACTCTCATCTAGAAAAGGGCAATGGCACTTTACTCTACCGTTGCGACTCTTCTGCTCTTTTTTGCCCCGAGACCACCTTTGTCAACGGCCTAATCGACGGTCGAGTGCGCAGTAAATCGGGCAAAAAATACCGCGAAGACCAATATCAAATGGGCCTTCTCGTTCACTCGGTTTGGCACAAACGTTCTGGCGATCGGTGGATCAAAAGCGCTGAGGGAAATTACCGCGAAGGCAAGAAAGATGGACGCTGGATATCCTACTATTCCAACGGGAAAATCCATCGAGATCAAAACTGGAAACTCGGAGAACTATTCGGTTCTGAAAAGCTCTATGACTCCCTTGGAAATCAAACACTTGAAAAAATTCATCGCGGCAAAAACATGCCCCTAACCGTAAATTTTAAAGGCTCTTTAAATAAGACTTTCGCCCGTTAAAAAAAATGTGTAGAATAAGGCATTGGAGGAAATTTTATGCCCTATAAAACTCAAAAAGTTTTTTTGATCGACGATGAAGAAACCTCTAATTTTTTAAGTGAATACATCATTAAAGAAAGCCATTTTGCTCCTGAAATCATAAAATTTCACTCTGGGCAAAAAGCGCTGCAAGCCCTCGCCGAAGGCATCACTCCCGATTGCATCTTTTTAGACATTCGCATGCCTGAAATGGGAGGCTTTGAATTTCTCGAAGAATACTATAAGTTGGGTTATAATGACAATCCCACGAAGGTCATCATGCTTTCTTCTTCAATTTATAGCGAAGACAAGCAAAAAGCCTTTAATTTTGACTGTGTTATCCATTACATTTCAAAACCGCTCACGATGGGGGCTTTGATGAATCTCAACGTATAAAAGGATTGCCGTTGAAAAAACACCTGCTCATCGCTGTTTTTTTTCTTTCAATCAACCTTTGGGCCACGAGTCTAGAGATTTGGATTATGCCCAACGGAGCCAATCCCGAAGGGGTTATGCGCGAGTTGCTCAATCAATTCAAAGAGCAGACGGGCGTTGATTACAAACTCCATATTCTTGACTGGGGAGAGGCTTGGGGCAGAATCCACCACGGATTTGAAAACCGCAAAACCCCTGATCTTTTGCAATTAGGTTCAACTTGGTTGCCCTATTTTGCCAGTCGAAAATGGCTTTCTGAGATTGATACTTCTGCATTTGCCGGCATTCACCGTTTCTATCCCCAAAGTCTGCAAAGCGCCACTTATAACGGCAGCTCCAAGTATTACGGAATCCCTTGGTTTCTCGACCTTCGAGTGCTGATCGCAAATCAAACGCTGTTGCAACAATACAAGATTTCTATGGACACTCTAGATACATGGAAAAGCTTTCGATCGGCCTTGCTGCGCGTCGCTATCGAAAATAAACGACTGCAAGGCAAAATAGACGCCTATGGCTTTCCCGGTAAATCCGATTGGAACATTCCCCATAATTTTGCCCCTTGGATCTGGTCTGAAGGAGGCCAATTTCTCGTTAAAGACAGAAGTGGATGGCACAGCAATCTCTTAAAAGCCGAAACGATCAGAGGAATTCGCCGTTATATTGGCCTTGTTATTGACTCACTCTCGTCACAGCAAACCCTTTCGATGAACACCGCTTCAGTGACTCAACGCTTTAACAATGGCGAGCAGATGTTTATTGTCGGCACCTCTGAAATTTTGCAACAAAGCCGTATTTTAGGGAGTGTTGGAGGCTTGCGCAATAGTGCTATTGGCAAAATGGGAATTCAAACTCACGCGATTCCGGCGGGAAACGCAGGCTCTGTCGCCTTTCTCGGGGGATCTCTGCTTTCTGTTCCCCTTGCCGCAAAGCATCCACAAGAGGCCTTTGAACTCTTAAAATTTTTAACCCAATCAACGCAATTAAACTTTTATTCAAAACACATCGGCTTTCTTCCTCCCGACCGCAATATTTTAGAAGAATGGGC
>JBNKYI010000439.1:0-2369 GCA_050300815.1 Fibrobacterales bacterium | reverse complement strand
GCCTTTATGTTTTAGCAAATAAATGCTTATCTAGATTGAAAGGAGAAGAGCTACTGATTGATAATTCGCATCTCAATGCGACGGTTTTTCGCCCGACCCGACGCCGAATTGTTATCTCCCACTGGCTGAGTCTCGCCATAACCTCTTCCCGTTACCGACGAGGCATTAACACCTTTAGAAAGCAAATAACTGACTACCGTTTGCGCACGCGCCTCAGAAAGTTCGAGATTGTACTGATCGTCTCCGACATTATCAGTATGCCCTGCAATTTCAACCACCAAATTTGGATTTTTCTTGAAACCTTCAACCAACTTATTCAGCTCTGTGTAAGAAGAAGACTTCAGCATCGCTTTGCCCGATTCAAACAAAACGTCGTGCAAAGGAATGTTTCGATTTTCAAACTGCAATTGAGCATTGCCTGTAAAAGGAGCGGGAGGATATTTAATCCCCCCTAAAGGAAAAGGACCTACTGGTGTTTCTACCGAAACTTTCAATTGCACATCACCGGGAACTTTGATTTTGAGCTTGCCGTCTCTATCTGTCATTCCCGAATAAGTTTCATGAGTTCGAGTACTTTCAAAGATCACGGTTTCTCGGGGTAGAGGAATCCCCTTCATGTCTGTTAGACTGACATCAACCACTCCTAATTCTCCAGCGAAAGCGCCTCCTATAGAACATAACAGAGCGCAAATTGCAATTAACTTTTTCATAAAATCTCCTTCAAAGCAAGGTCTCTTTCCCTTTTACAGGGAATTTATTTTGCAAAACACACAAATCCATCCATTTCTTAGCAAAATGTAATAATGACACCCTTAAACCTAAGGTGTCCAACGCACCTGTAAGGCAACATAAGGTCTGCTAAAGTCGCCATCGGCTAAGCCGTTGTCTTCAACACCTAAAGCCTGTAACCAACCTCCATTGATCGCCATTGCAAAGTTTGCTGTGAGGCGATAATAGAAATCCAAACCCGCTGCCGGGGCAAAGAAATAATCCACCCCCTCTCCCTCTTCGGATGTGCTGAAGATCGAAGTCAAAATTCCCAATTGACAATAAAGAGGAAGACTCAGCCCCCAATTTTGTTTTTCGATCAAGGTAAAGGAGAAGTGTGCGCCAAAGGTCGAATGATTCAGCGAAAACTTTTCGCCCCGATCTTCATAAGTCCTCGAATCGAGCTGTGCAGAATAATCCATTCCAACAAAGCCCATCGATCCTATGCGGTTTGAAGCTGTAAAATTTAAAAAATAAGCAGGATCTCCCTTAACAGGACTCAAACTCGCACCCACTCCAATAAAGCCGGGATAAGGAAGCGGCTCATCTGCTGGAGGCAGAGCCCAAATCGAAGTCGAGAAAATACATAGGATGATGGGGAAGATAATTTTTTTAATGCTCATGATATTTTCCTTTTAAAGACCCTTTTCTAAAGAAAACTAGCATTTTATTTGGCCAAGATTTTAATCCCTTCTGACTTTGAAAATTTGATAGAGAATTAAATGAAAATGAATTGTGGCATACTCTGCAAACAATTCGTGTAACCAATCCAAATAAAATAGAACTCACCCTCCCCTTAATTGGGGTGCCATTGATAAAAATTTGAGGAATGTTTTACATGTATGAAAAAGACGAGATGGTCTGACTTACTCAAGCTCATCGCTTCAAAAACGGTCAGTCTATGAATTATTTTGATCAGCTACAAGCTCGCATCCGTGAGATTCGACTTTCTGAGCGCTTCTTTTCAAAAAAAGGATCCACCGGCTTAGCCGGTGGTTTTCATTTATACATAAAAAACGGGAGACCCTAGGGCCTCCCGCAAAAGCTTGCATCAAAGCAATTTTTATTTCAAAGCGTCTTCAAGGCCCGCTTCGCCAAGAGTATTGGCTGAAGGACGGTGATCATTCAAGTATGCTTGAACTTCAGCGTCTTCGCGAGATTTGAAAAAGTCGGTCGTACTCAGGTACAACTTGCGGCCATTTTGATCGATTTCGATGACCACAGCAGGGATCTCGTCACCGATTTTAAAGGCTTCAGAAGGAACCTTAATATTGTCCATCGTCAATTTATTCACAGGAACAAAACCTTCGATTCCGCTGTCGAGTTCGACAACAACACCGCGGTCGAGCATGCGAATGATTTGACCTTTAACTTCTTGGCCCATAGGATACAAGCTGTTTACTTTTTCCCAAGGGTCTTCTTCGAGGTGTTTCATTGATAATGAGATGCGACGTTTTTCGCGATCTACTGCCAATACTACACATTCTACTTGGTCGCCTTTTTTCAGCATTTCTGAAGGATGGGCAATTTTCTTTGTCCATGACATATCAGAAACGTGAATCAAACCGTCAACACCTTCTTTGATTTCGACGAAGGCACCA
>JBNKYI010000438.1:0-2372 GCA_050300815.1 Fibrobacterales bacterium | reverse complement strand
GTGTAGAACTCTTTTCCTTTGAGTAGTGATTCTTTGAATTCATCTTCAGTGGGAACCTTGAGCCAAGTGAATATGATTGATCGGGTAGACCGTTCTTGTTCAACTTTAAATACAGAGTTTTGCATTAGTAACTTATTAGCCATGGTTTCTCCTATTCCGAAACCAATTTTCGAAAAAAAAGGAGGGGGTGTCCACTTATTTTTAGGCGTGAGTGTTGGGCTATGCAAAAAAGGAGATTTCTGTTGAGAAATCTCCACATCATGCAGTTGTGCGTTTGCAATTAACCTAAGTTGGCGTTGGCAAATTCCCAATTGATCAAACTGTCGATAAAAGTCTCGATGTATTTGGGACGAAGGTTTTGATAATCGAGGTAGTAAGCGTGCTCCCATACGTCAATAGTCAAAAGGGGAATGACATTTTGCGTGAGAGGAGTTTCGGCATTTCCCGTTTTGAGGATTTTGAGCGTGTCTCCATCAAGAACTAACCAAGCCCAACCTGAGCCAAATTGAGTGGCTGCCGCTGCGGCAAATGCGGTTTTAAATTCGTCATAACTACCAAACGCGGCATCGATTTTTGCAGCGATAGACCCTGTGGGAGCTCCTCCTCCATTGGGAGAAATTGAATTCCAGTAAAAGGTGTGATTCCAGATTTGAGCGGCATTGTTAAAAATGCCCGCTTTGGCGGTGTCTTTTGCTGTGGCTTTAATGATTTCTTCAAGAGAAAGGCTGGCGAGTTCGGTTCCTTCGATCAATTTATTGAGATTAACAACGTAAGCATTATGGTGTTTGCCGTAGTGAAAATTCAGTGTGTTTTCTGAAATATGAGGCTCTAAAGCGTTTTTTTCGTAGGGAAGAGCGGGTAGTTCGATGGCCATGTTTTCTCCTTGGTTAAGAATGCCTAAACAATAATAAAATTCGCAGAGTGACACAACGAGTGGGCGTCAGGCTTATGGATCTATCAACGAATATTCGGTGAATTTTATTTGAGCAATCTGTCGATTTTTCTAACTTGCGGCCAGAAGTTGGTGAGAACTTTTGAATGTCGGGTTAAAACGATTTAGAGTTCTCTCACATAGACAGATAGAGGAGAATATGGTGAAGAAAATTTTTGTTGGATTGCTGATCGTTACTGGTTTCGCCTTGGGTCAAGACTGTAGTTGCGAAGAACCTGCAAAACCCGTGGAATTGCCAATGTGGTACAAAAATGGTGAAGTGCAATTTCAGTTTTATCAGGCTCAATTTCACAATTGGCAAGGTGGGGGTGAAGACAATATTTCTGCTGCGGGTTTGTTTGATGGCGAAGTGGGTTATGAAACAGAAGCGTATAAGTGGTCTAACGAGTTGTATGCAATATATGGTCGCACCAAAACAAAGAGTGAGCCTTCTCGCAAGGCTCAAGATGAGATCAGCGCGAAATCCCTTTACGAGTATAAATACAATCACTGGGTTAATCCTTTTGTCAGTGCCCTTTACAAAACTCAGTTTGCCCCAGGTTATGAATATGGGGATTCGACGAAGAATAGGGTTTCGGGCTTTATGGATCCGGGTTACTTGACGGAATCTGTGGGTTGGGGAGTTAAGCCTTTAGAATGGATCAATGTGCGAACAGGTGGTGCAGCAAAGCAAACTTGGGCCACGGTGTCTACGGGATATGCCGATGATAAAGAAACGGAAAATGAGATAGAGACCTTTAAAAATGAATTCGGTGCTGAGTTTGAACTGACCAGTGAATGGAGTTTGGATCAGAGCATCAAATGGAAGGTTAGATATTATCATTTTATCAACTTTAAAGGGGTTAAAGAGATAGATACGAATATCGCCAATACCTTAACCTTTAAAGTAAAAGACTGGTTACAGGTTGTTTTTAAACACGAATTTCTATATGATTATGACGTTGATGATTCTTATCAAACCCAGAGTCTTTTGGCGCTAAATCTATTGTATACTCTGTTTTAAGTATTTAGTAATCTGCTGTCTGAAGTCTGTTTCTTTTTGTGTCATCAGGCTTTGATGATGACTACTGTCCAACGAGTTTATTGGGGTGTGGGACTTGAATTTAAAGAGTTCCCACCCTTTTTTTATGAGATTAAAAACTTGGGGGCTTGTGTGATTGACGACGAAATGATCGGCAATTGAACGGATCGTATTTTCATTCAAGTGAATTCCATCGTCTGCATAATAATGATAATCTCTGAGTTCATCCATCACATACTCGAAGACAGGAAGATAGTGGTCGGTATTCTCTTGAATATATTGGTCGAGAGCGACTCTTAAGAGCGCCTTAGAGAGATGACTTTCGAGTAAGCCGTCTTTGATGTGACGAATAGGGCTGAGTGTCCAGATAAGTTCTTTTTTTTCGCATAGATTGCGAAT
>JBNKYI010000437.1:0-2384 GCA_050300815.1 Fibrobacterales bacterium | reverse complement strand
TGTTGAATTTGTATCTCTCTGAGGCTTATCGCAGAGATGACCAGAAGACTGAGGCAGAAAGATACCTAGATGTAGCCGCTAAAGGCTCTTGGCAGTTCAAGCAAAGTTGGTTAAAAAATCTTGCGCAGACCTTAGAGAAAAAAGACATTCAGTCGCTAAAGAAATTTTTAAAGAAATCTCCCCGCCATTTCGTCGATGAGGCGAGTACTCAACTGATACTGTTTAAGTTTTATGCTGAGCAAGAAAGACAGGCTGAAATGATGGCCGTTTTTGAAAAGTTGACCCATTATTCAGATATTCCTGAGGTTGCTTCGCTAATGGCTAAGGTGGCCTCTTCTCAAGGAAATAAGCAAGCAGCCCAAGAATTGCTCAAACGCTCTTATCGAAACCATCAAGGCACGCCAGGCTTTTTTCAAACGCTAGTGGGTTTTCTTTATGAGTCAGGAAGCAAGGATGGAGCAAATGAATGGATAGAAAGTCGGCAAGAAAATTTTCCTGAAGAAGTCGAACCTTACTTGATACAGGCGAATATCGCTTATTTAGATAAAGATTATAAGAAGGCCTGGAGGGCAGTTAGTCAAGCCTTGTTGCGCAAACCGACAGATCAGAATATTTTGAATTTGGCCGCGAATATTGCTAAGTCAAAGGGAGATGAAACCCTAGCCCTTGAGTTGCTAAATAAAACCGTCGAATACACGGATAATGATTTTGCAGCACTTGACGAAATTCGAGAAATTAAGGGGCAGAAAGCATTAATTGAAATGCTTCCGCTCCCTTCAGTCGATTCGTTGATGGATTTAACCAAAAATTGGGAACACAAAAATTTTGAAAGTGGATCAATACCTCTCAATGTTACCGATGTGATACGCTATCAAGGTGGAGCATCGATGACTCGTCATACGATTTTGGTTTATTTACCCACTCAAGAGGCCATTGATGTTTGGAAGGAGCAATCCCTCGGGTTTAACTCAGCATTTCAAAACTTACAGATTAATAAGGCAATATCTATCAAGGCAGATGGTTCAGAAATTAAAGCCGATCAGAACTATAGCCACTTTGTTTTTAAATCGTTGACCCCAGGAGATTTTGTTTATTTACAATGGACGATCTATGATTTCTATCAAGGAAAAATGTCGGGAAAGGTTTGGGGAGAACAGTATTTTACGAAGCGAAACCCAACGTTAATTAATCAAATTCGATTTTTAAATCCCGCTTCAGATACCCTACCTATTCGCGTTTATGGTGAAGGCATTGGTCGAAAACTTATTGATCAAGGTGATTATCAAGTGGTTGAATACTCTAGATATAATGCCAAAGACAATTTGCCCCAAAAATTTAACCCCGATCACTGGGATTCTATTAAACAAGTGGTTTATTCTAACTTCAATTCTTGGCAAGATATTGTGGATTGGTATATAGGGTTGAGTGAAAATCGAATTGAAATGACTCGCGAGATGGACCAACTGGTCGATTCATTAACCCAAGGGCTAGACAATCCCCTTGATAAAATTAAAGCTTTGCACAAGTGGTTGGTTACGAATATCAGATACAGCCATCAGTCCTTTAGACAATCGGGATGGGTACCACAGACGACGAAAACAACTTTTAATTCTCGAGTGGGTGATTGCAAAGACATGGCATTGATGGGCAAGGCTTTTTTAGCAAAGGCGGGAATTCCTTCAGACTTGGTTCTCGTTCAAACCGAAAAGCATCGCGGCCTTGACCGCATGGTTCCTAGCCCTAATTTCAATCATGCGATACTCTCTTATCTTCTAGAGGGCAAACGCCGGTTTGTAGATTTCACGGTCGAAAATATATCCTATGATAAGTTGCCAAGTTCTGACCAAGGGGCGGCAGCTCTTTTGATTCGAGAAGGTTCTGATCAACTGATTAGCTTGCCATGGGATAAGCCTGAAGATCGAAAGATGATTAGGAAAATTTCGATCGAGCTTCAAGAAAATGGCAATGCGATTAAAACCTTTAAAAGCTTACGCACAGGAATATTGGCGATGAGCCAACGTTATACCTACCGATTTTTGCCCCCTAAAAAACAGAGAGAAGAACTGCTCAACGTTTTAGGAAGAGACGAACAAGTGGTAGAACTGAAAGAGCTTACCTTCAAAGGATTAGAGGAGCTTAGCGACTCTCTCGAATACGAATATTCTTATGAGGTGCAAAACACATTTAATAAAAATGGAAATCTAGCAATCGTTGATCTAGGATTGCCCGATCGAATTCAAGCGGCGTATTATCCTTCTGAAAATGAGAGAGAAATACCGGCAGAGTTATCGAGTCAATGGTGGGCAAATGGTCTTTCAAGTCAGGTGGCCGAGGTGAGCTATCCCGCAAAATGGAAGTTACTAGACCTGCCCAACAGCGTGGAA
>JBNKYI010000436.1:348-2391 GCA_050300815.1 Fibrobacterales bacterium | reverse complement strand
CCCGCTACGTATTGTCCTCCGACATCAACTGCTGTTCCGGCATCGACAGGTCGATCGGGGCCGCATTTGGCGCGAGGTTGTGCATCTTGCTTTTCTGGCCGATCCCAAAAAGAGTGGTCAGCTCCATCGACACCCACTTGTTGATACATGTCGTTGGCATCAATGAGACCATCCTTTTTAGATTCGAGGTAGAGACGGTAAACGAAGTCGGCGCCTACCTTGCCTTCGCGCAACATATCGGGGATACCATCGGTTCCGTAGGGCAAGGTGTCATTGTAACTGTCGCCGTAACGGTCTTCGGCTTTTTCGGGCCAGAAGGTGTAAGCGAGCATGAGGTTCGAAAAGGTATAGGCGATGTTTTGACTGACTTTGAAGTGGTCTCCGCAATCGTACCAACCCCCTTGTAGAGAACCTGCGCGCCCTGGCCCTAAAGCGGAGCCATCGAGAGTGTGTGAAGGAGGGTGAAACCACGAGTTGGCATCGCCGCTGCGTTGCACACCAAAAAAATGGAGTACGGTTTCTATCACGTCATTATAAACATCTTCGCGGATCTCAAAGAGGTGAGAGCTGTCTTTTCCCACAATCATTTGGTATCGACCTTCTTTGATGAAATCTCCAAAATCGGCTGCGTAAAGATTTTCTTTGCCGTCGCCATCATAGGTGACGGAGTCGGGCCCTAAGGGGGTAATGGAATTCCAATAGGTACGAATTTCAAAAGTGGCATCTAAGGCCGAATAATCGCCTAAAAATTTGAGCGATCCGGTGTAATCAACTGTTCCCGTCTGCAAATTCAGAATTTGAAACACGCCATTGGCTGCGGGATCGGGATCGGCGACAAAGGCCCTTTTATGATTGTCTAGGGTTTTGTATCCCACTTGGTTAATTCGAATCGGATTGACGATCAAGTTGAGGGAATCAAGCTGTGGTCTCGTGCAAAATTGGCAGGAGTGATCGATTGGAGGGATAGCCCAAACCAGCGTCGCGAATAGGACAAAAAACAATGATCTTTTGAACATTTTGAATTTCCGTGAAAGCATGCTTTGCCTAAACTATATCCAGAAGAAAAAATTAGGGCATAGAAATTGAAATAATCTAAACGGGCCTAGTTTAAGTTGAAGTTAAAAGGGCTGGCACGAGGCTGGCACGAGGCTGCCACATGGCTGGCACAAGGTTGGCACATGGCAGCCGTTTTGGGCACAATTTACTTGCTCACCAAAGGCATTCCACCTCGCTGATAAAAGTTGCCTCCCAAGGCTTTCATGTACAAGTTACCCTGATCGTCTTGATCGTTGGTGTAACCCGATTGATTCCAGTCTCCTGCACCAAAAAGTAGACCGATAACGCCGCAGTCGGCAAATTTAGCGAGATGTTCGGTAGAGTGATCTCCCAGAAAATATTCAACGCGATTGTCTTTATAGCCTTCTTGGGCTTGCCCGTTATTGTCTACGTTCAAGTGATATTTGTTTCCCAGCGGAATTTGCCAGAGCAGCCAGCGTTTTTGAGATTTTACATTCCAGAGTCGAAGCCATTCGGCATAGCGGTTAAAGCTTTTAGAGTTAATGCTAGCTGTGCTTGTGGTATCCCACCAGCGGTCATCTCCCTTTACTTTAAGGTAATAATCAGAGTCTCGGTCGATCGGGTCGCCGACCAATAAATCATATTGTAAACCGGTTTGGTTTGTGCTTAGACCGAGAGGAGCTAAAAAGTCGTAGACTTTGTCGACTTCGGGTTGCAAAGGAAGCTCTATACTTGAATAAGCGATGTCTTTTGAACTGGCCCAAGCTGAAATGTGCATTCCCAAGACCACCTTGTTGGCCTTTGCTTGTTTTTTGAGTTCTAAAAAGGCCATGCCCCATCCGCTTAGGGTGTTGGGAAGATTCGCTAATTCAGGTATGCCGTTATTCGCGATAGAAGCACTGACATTGGGATCATTTTGGGCTGCACTCTGCAAAAATCCAGTACCGTCCGCTTCAATAATGACGATTACAGGTTTATCAAATTCGGCGGCTCGAGTCATAAGCACCTTGAATTGATTAAAATAGT
>JBNKYI010000436.1:0-338 GCA_050300815.1 Fibrobacterales bacterium | reverse complement strand
AATAGTCGTTCATGGTTAAAGAGTCGTTGAGTTTTTCGAGGATGGCTCCACTTCCCACACCGCTGATCAAATAAAATTCGAGCACGGGCACGGCATTGGCATCTGCCGCTTGATTCATATAATTAAAGGCGTAAGAGCCATCGGGGTCACTCCAGCCCCAATTGTTGAGCCATCCCGAACTCAGGTAGATGTACCCTGAATTCCAAGGGACGCCGCTTTCTTTCATCCAATCAAACGAACCCCCTAAGCCCACTAACATTTTGGGAGAAAGGGGAGTGGGAATGCTTCCTGCGGCGAGGGCCCCGTAGGTTGAGTTTGAAGAGGAGGGAGTAGACGAA
>JBNKYI010000435.1:0-2401 GCA_050300815.1 Fibrobacterales bacterium | reverse complement strand
GGAACACTCTTTAAGGATTCACGCGTTTTAAAAGGTCCGTTTGCATCTCGATATTTGACGATATTTTGAGCAATGGTTTTAGAAACACCTGCTACGTAACTCAAAAGAGATGCCGATGCGGTGTTCAACTCAACACCTACGCGGTTCACACAAGACTCAACCACCTCATCAAGAGAAGTCTTTAAATTTTTCTGATTTACATCATGTTGATATTGACCCACACCGATAGATTTTGGTTCAACCTTAACAAGCTCCGCCAAAGGATCTTGCAAACGGCGACCAATAGAAATCGCACCTCGAGTGGTCACGTCTTCATTGGGAAATTCTTGTATCGCTTCTGGACTTGCCGAATAAACAGAGGCTCCCGATTCATTGACAATCACTTTAATAGGGCGTTTAGCCGCATCCATATTACTGAGAACTTTAGCAGCAAATGCATCTGTTTCACGACTCGCGGTTCCATTGCCAATGGCAATCATTTCTACATCGTATTGCTCGATTAGGTTTTTTAAAATTTTTCCCGATTCCAAAACCTGATTTTGAGGCTGATTGGGATAAATGACCGTATGGGTCAAAAATTTACCTTGCTTATCCATTACTGCAACTTTAACGCCAGTTCTAAAGCCTGGGTCTAAGGCAACTACCGACTTTTGCCCCGCTGGAGCAGCCAACAACACGTCTTCTAAGTTTTTGCAAAAAACCTTAAGGGCTTCACTCTCAGCTGTATTCTTCATTAAAAGTCGAACTTCTGTTTCTATCGAAGGCTTGAGAAGTCTTTCCCAGGCATCTTGGCAACATTCTTCGAGATGTTTCTTCCAGATGCTCTCCCCTTTAATCACTTTGCTGGCCAAATAAGAAACAGCACCTGAGTTTTCTAACTCAACCGACACCCGCAAAACCTTTTCTTTTTCACCACGGCGAATGGCTAAAACTCGATGCGACGGGATTTTTGACACCCGCTCAGAAAAATCGTAATAGTTATCAAACTTGGTCTTTTTGCCCTCAAATTCTTTACGAACCTTTGAAACAATGACCCCTTCTGATTCAAACCGCTCGCGAATAACTTGACGGTATTCTGCATTTTCTGCGATTTCTTCTGCGAGGATATCTAACGCACCTTGAATGATTAGCTTCGCAGAAGTCAATCCCTTTTCTTCACTGTAATAGATACGCGCAATTTCTTCATCGGTGTTCGTACTCTCTTCTTGAGCTTCAATAATTCGGGCCAAAGGCTCAAGGCCATTCTCGCGAGCCACTGTGGCTCGAGTACGACGTTTAGGTTTATAAGGCAAATAGAGGTCTTCGAGGCGCACCTTATCTACGCAGGTCTCAATTTGTTTCGCCAAGTCAGGAGTCATCTTTCCTTGCTCCTCAATAGACTTGATCACCGTTTCTTTTCTTTCTTGCAATTCTTTGAAGTATTCATAACGGTGTTGGATATCTCTGAGTTGAATCTCATCCAAAAGACCCGTTTGGTCTTTGCGATATCTGGCGATAAACGGTACTGTACATCCATCATCCAACAATTTGATAGCTGATTGGACTCGGTTTTCTTCAATAGAAAGTGCTTGTGAGACTAAACTTGCAAATACCATATTCTTCTCGCTAAAAAGGTTCTCATTTTAAAAAAATCACTTAGAGGGGGAAATTTAGCCACCCTGTCTCATTTTTCAAGCAATTCTCCCACACTCTTGTGGCAAAGCTTTTGCTCGAGAATGACACACCTGTGACAAAGCATTCGGGAAATTGGGATAACTTTTATCCAGAAACAAATCGGGAAATCATCCAATGAAAGCAACAAATACACAATCAACTTGGTCTGAAAATCAAATTTATCAACAATATCTCAAAGAAGTCGCCAAACATCCCTTATTAACTAAAGAAGAAGAAAAGAGTCTTATTGTGCTCGCCGCTCAGGGTAACAAAAAAGCGATGGACAAGTTGGTTGTCTCTAACCTTCGATTCGTAATCAATATCGCCTTTATGTATAAAGGTCAAGGACTTACCGTAAATGAACTGATCAACGAAGGCAATATGGGTCTTATGGAAGCTGCCCGCCGTTTCGACCCCGATCAAAAAATCAAATTTATTTCTTACGCCGTTTGGTGGATTCGCCAATCCATTACTCGCGCCATCGCAGAAAAAGGACGCTTAGTACGAATTTCTGCTGAAAAAGAACTGGTTTTGCGCCGTCTTAACAAATTGAGCAAAAAATCGACACAAACCTACGGAGGAACCGTTGTGGTCGATGCCGAAGAACTCGCCGGAAAAACCGATTATTCCGCCGAACAGATCCGGAAAATCCTCTCAATGGGCCTTCGTCACGCCTCTTTGGATGCGCCTGTAGGTGAAGATGGTGACGGCTCTATGATGGATTTAACTGTAGACCAAGATGCCGAAA
>JBNKYI010000434.1:0-2420 GCA_050300815.1 Fibrobacterales bacterium | reverse complement strand
TAAACGTTTATTATGGCGAGTCTCAGATTTTGAGAGAGGTCAGTATTAAAGTTCCTATGGGTGGAATCACTGCAGTGATGGGTAGAAATGGAGTCGGCAAAAGTACCTTGCTCAAATCGCTGATGGGAATTTTGCCCGCGAAATCGGGAAAACTATTCATTGGCACAGAAGATGTGACTAAGCTTCCCGCTGAGAGTAGAGTTCATAAAGGTCTGGGTTATGTGCCACAAGGGAGGGATATCTTCCCTAAACTTACGGTTTTTGAAAATCTTTTGATTGGTTTAGAAGCGCGCACAGATGGAATGAAAAAAGTTCCCGAAGATGAAATTTACGGAATGTTTCCGGTATTAGGGCAGATGAAACATCGACTGGGGGGAAATTTGTCGGGAGGGCAACAACAACAGTTGGCCATTGCTCGAGCTTTGGTGGGTGATCCATCAATCTTGATCCTCGACGAGCCAACCGAGGGAATCCAGCCGAATATTGTTCAGGAAATCGAACAGGTGTTGGTTAAATTAAAGAATTCGGGAAAAATGACTATCATTTTAGTTGAGCAATATTTTGATTTTGCTCGCGAGGTCGCCGACTATTTCTGCTTGATGGAAAGAGGGCGCGTTAGCAAACAAGGTTATGCCAATGAAATTAATGACGACGAAGTTCAATCTTATCTAACCTTTTAGGAGATTCCATGAAATTAGGCCCACGGGAAATTGATAAACTCATTTTACACCAGGCGGGCTTTCTCGCTCAGAAACGCTATGCCCGCGGTGTTTTGTTGAATTATCCCGAAGCGGTGGCGTTAATAGCCGCACAGGTTTTAGAGTTTATTCGCGATGGAAATTCAGTAGCGACATTAATGGACAAAGGCAAAAATTTGTTGGGGCTCAACGAAGTGATGCCCGGCGTTGCTGAGCTTGTTGACGAAGTTCAAGTTGAAGGCACCTTTCTCGACGGCACAAAATTGGTTACCATTCACTCTCCGATCTGTAGAGAATACGGTGCTGAAGATTTGGCCTTGTATGGCTCGGGGTTGAAGCGCGCACAGGTGCCGCAGAGAGACAAGCAATCTATTGTTCCTGGTGAAATTCTCGCGGTTGCAGGTGAGCTTGAAATCAACGAGGGCCGCGAGACTCTCGCATTAGAAGTTGTTCATCATGGGGATCGTCCAGTGCAGGTGGGTTCTCATTATCCATTCTTTGAAGTCAATGCAGCGCTCTCTTTTGATCGAGAAAAAGCGATGGGCTTTCGCTTAGATATTCCTTCGGGTACGGCTGTTCGTTTTGAACCAGGCGAAACTAAAGTTGTAAAGCTCGTAAGCATTGGGGGCAATCAAAAAATTTATGGGGGCAACGGTTTGATTTCTGGAGACCTGTCGGCTGAGAATTCAGCAAAAGCCTTGGTGCGGGCAAAAGCTCAGAGGTTTAAAATTCAGGAGGTAAACTGATGAGTAAGATGAAGCGCAGTGCCTATGCCGAAATGTTTGGCCCCACAACAGGGGATAAGGTTCGTTTAGGAGATACCAATCTCTGGATTAAGGTTGAAAAAGATTATACGGTTTATGGCGATGAATGCAAGTTTGGTGGTGGCAAAGTTTTGCGAGATGGGATGGGACAAAATGTGGGCGCTAAGCCTGAAGATTGCCTTGATCTTTTGATCACCAATGCTTTGATTGTCGATTATACGGGTATTGTGAAGGCAGACATAGGAATTAAAGAGGGTCGTATCGTCGGTATAGGCAAGTCGGGAAATCCCGATATGATGGATGGTGTTGACAAAGATATGATCGCAGGTGTTACGACAGAAGTCATTGCCGGAGAGGGCTTAATTGTCACTGCAGGAGCAATGGATGCGCACATTCACTTTATTTGTCCGCAACAAATTGACGAGGCGATTGCTTCGGGAATCACAACGATGCTAGGTGGTGGCACGGGTCCGGCCACAGGAACGAATGCAACGACCTGTACTCCGGGCGAGTTTTTTATTCGATACATGATTGAGTCTACAGATGCATGGCCTTTAAACTTCGCTTTTCTCGGCAAAGGGAATTCGTCTAGCCCTGTGGGTTTAGAAGAACAAATTGAGGCTGGTGCTTGTGGCTTGAAATTGCATGAAGATTGGGGAACGACTCCTGCGGCGATTGATAGTTGTTTGTCTGTAGCTGAAAAATACGATGTTCAAGTTTGCATTCATACCGATACTTTAAATGAGAGCGGTTTTGTCGAAACCAGTGCAGCGGCCTTTAAGGGGCGCACGATTCACACTTATCATACCGAAGGCGCAGGTGGTGGCCACGCTCCCGATATTATCACCCTGTGCGGCGAGCCCAATGTGATTCCCTCTTCGACGAATCCTACTCGGCCCTTTACGATTAATACAGTCGATGAACATCTCGATATGTTAATGGTGTGTCATCACCTTGA
>JBNKYI010000433.1:0-2423 GCA_050300815.1 Fibrobacterales bacterium | reverse complement strand
CTTCTTGTTCAAATAGACCTGTATTTATCGACTGAGCCTAGAAGATCAGCACCAATCAATTAGGCCAGTTTGGGGGAATTGAGCTCCCTCACGCTCCCCCCTCTCCAAGCTGACAATTTGATTAGAAATGATTATTTATTCGGAATCCCATTTTAAGAAGGACACATCTAGATGAAAAAATCAAATTTACTCGTTGCCAGTGCAGGCTTGCTTTTTTTTACCGCTTGTAATAGTTCGACAAGCTCTTCAGGACCCAGCGCCCCCGCCGGAGTGACCAATGAAGAGCATTACAACATGGCTCTTACCAATGCCGAAATTCAAGAAGACCTTGGCACAATCAAAGAAATCGCCAACATTGATATTGCCGTAGGCTCTGATCTGAATTTCTCCAGCAAAAAAGCGAAGAAAATTCTAGGTCCGGTTTCTGCAGATTGTACTCCCCTAACTGAAGTAGATTCTTCTGGCGTAAGAGGAAGCGGTCATTTCTATTTTAGCGAGTTCAAATTCACCAACAGCGCCGGCAAAGAAATCACCGATTGCGATATCCAAGAAGGCGCCTCTGGTATCAATTGGAATTTTGTAGGCACTGACATTGAAGAAAGTGGCACCTTCACTTCTGAAATGAACATTAAAGGTTCGGTCAGCGCAAGCAAAGATGCCTCTGTGGTAACATTTAAAGCCACTTTCGAAGGCTTTAGTTCTGAAGCTGATAACAAAGTAGACGAATGGGGAAGCCTAAATGTGGTAACAAAAGTAAATCAAACTGACTATACAACATCAACAGCCTATACCATGAACATGAATCTTCACTTTCTCGAAGACTTATACCGTTGTAGCTTTGACATCAACTGGACTTTTTCTGATAATGATGCACTGTCAGGCACGGATTTTGGTGGTGTCGCTAGCAATTCTTGCGATCTTATGCACGGTGGCACTTCAGTGGGTAAAATCGTTTGGGATGAAAACGGCACCACTGTTTATGATCTCGAAGGAAATGAAATTTAGAGCTAAGCACCTAAAATTTCAATTCAATAAAAAACATCCACGGGGCCTATCCGTGGATGTTTTTTATTTCCAAGTTTCAAGACGATTTACGAATGACGCTTCGCCTTTAATTCTCTCGATGAAATTCCCATTCGCAAAAAGCGATTCTGCAGAGCCGAACGTTTCATTCCTAAAGACTCTGCCGTTTTAGAAACAGAATAATTAAATCGACTGAGCTGATAAATCAAAAAATCTTTTTCCATTTGTTTGAGTCTATTTTCAAACTCCTGCATATCCCAGTGATGCCAGTCGGGCTTTATTTTCTGCCCGCCCTCAAATAGTTTCAGTTTATCATCTATTCCATTATGATAAGAAAGCGCTCGCTGAATATGGTTCTCTAATTCTCGAATATTTCCTGGAAAATCATAACTTTGAATCCAATTTTTTGACTCTTCATCAAGTTCAAAATGAGCCGCTCGCAAAGGGCTGTACTTCTTAATGAAGTGTTGAATTAAAAGAGGTAGATCTTCTCGACGATCTCGCAGAGGGGATACACCTAAAGGCACAACACTTAGTCGATAATAAAGATCTTCTCTAAACCTTCCCGCCTCAACTTCTTCTTTTAAATTTCGGTGAGTCGCACAAAGCACGCGAACTTCAACCTTCAACGGACGATCGGCACCCAAGGGTCGAATTTCAGACTCTTGCAAAGCCCTTAACAACTTCGCCTGCACCCCCAAAGGAAGCTCAGCCACTTCATCTAAAAACAAGGTTCCGCCATTGGCCTCTTGCAAAAGACCTTTGCGATTCGCCAGAGCTCCCGTAAAAGCACCTTTCTGGTGACCAAACAGTTCACTCTCAAATAAATGTTCGGGAATTGCCGAGCAATTAACCGGAATAAATGGCTCACGGTAAACCGATAGCGCGCGCGCAACGAGTTCTTTACCCGATCCACTTTCACCTTCAATTAAAACCGGTGTTTTGAGGGGAGCGATTTGACGAATCCGTTCCTTCAGCTCGGTCATCAGATAAGATCCACCGATCAAACGCTTTAGATGCTCATCTAAAAGAAAGTTTCCCTCTACCCTTTGAGCGATCATTTCCCAAATCAAGGGAAGGCGTTCAACTAACGCCCTTTTCTCAAGAAGATGAATACCCAACTTGAGATGCGCCTCTGATTCTGAATGGCAGATCCCCAAAATAGGCACATGAGGGTTGGCTTTTTTTAGAGCGTGAACCCGCTCTATATTCTGACTTTGACTAAAACTCAAATCGATAATGACGACATGATACAACCCATATCTAAGTTGAGAAGTCAGCGCTTTTTCGTTTTCAAAAAATTCAACCTCGTGATCCATTGAGCTGAGCACGAGTTGAATGTACCTAAACGGTTCGACATGTGAAGCGAGGATTCCGATTTTAAAGCCGGACACCGCTCA
>JBNKYI010000432.1:0-2435 GCA_050300815.1 Fibrobacterales bacterium | reverse complement strand
CAGATACTGACTCAGTTGCAATGTCGCTTTGTTGTCTCCTGTCACAATGGGGATAATGTGGCTTTGACTTTTGAGGATATCCCATCCTCTAACAAGTAGATTTTGACGCAAGTACATAGAGAGGGCTGAGAGCGTTTCTCGACGATCGTCGGCTCGACGAGAAACGTCAAGGGCCCCTAACATGGCTCCAAAACAAGCGGGTGGCAATGCAGTGGTGTAGATGAATGAACGGGCCTTGTTGATAAGGTAATCAATGGCTTCGCGAGACCCAGCGACGTAGGCGCCAAAGGCCCCGTAACCTTTTCCAAAGGTGCCGACGATAAGATCGGCGGCAGGGGCGGTGTGGGTTGCAAATAAGATTCCCCGCCCCTCGGGGCCATAAATGCTTTCGGCGTGAGCCTCATCGACAAAAAGAGAAAAGTCATATTTGTTTTTTAGAAAACAGAGTTCTTCAAATAGAGCAAAATCGCCGTCCATGCTAAAAAGAGATTCGGTGATTAAAATCCCTCCTTTAGCGTTTTTAGAGAGTTTATCTTCGAGATGATTGAGGTCATTATGACGATAACGAATTAGTTTAGATTCACTTTGCTTGTATCCATCATAGAGGCTGGCGTGATTGAGGCGATCCATAAAAAGCGGAGTGTCTTTTTTGCCAAAGACACTGGCTAAAGCGAGATTGAGGTTATACCCCGAGTTGAAAATGAGAGCGGCTTCTTTTTCTTTAAAAGCGGCTAAGGTTTCTTCGAGTTCGCGTTGGTAAGCAAAGCTGCCGCCCAGCAGGCGAGAGCCTGTTGAACCGGTACCGTATCTACGGGTGTATTCGATGGATTTCTCAACGATTGTCGGATGTTGGTGCAATCCCAAGTAATTATTGCTGACTAAGTTGAGATATCGCTTTCCGCCCAATTGAACATGAGTATTTGGGGCGCCTTCAATTTCAATTGTCTGTCGCCAGAGGCTTTGAGCTTTGAGTTCATCTAACTCTTTTTTGAGAAATTTCATAGTTCACTCATCCATTGGTTTAAGGGATGCCATACCCAGTCTTTGTATTCCATTCCCTTTGACATATCGGGTAATAGCCCTAAAAAAGGAACACTGCTTTTTTTTTCGATGGTTAGGGCAGAGTCGAGTAAAACTTCAAGCTCTAAGGGAGACCATTGAGGTTTGGGTTTGCCAAAGACGAATCCCGCAACAGTAAGCCCGGCATTTTTAAGGGCGTCTAAAGTTAAGAGGGTGTGGTTGAGAGTTCCCAAAAGAGGAGAGGCGCAAACTAAAATTTGAAGTTGAGCAAATCGCTTTTTAAGACGAGTCAGCCAATCGACAAAGTCTAGATCAGGACTCAGTGGCACTTTGATGCCTCCTGCTCCCTCAATAACGGTTAGATCGAACTCGGCATAGAATGAGGCTATCGTACGTTCCCATTGCTCGAGATTGAGCACTTCTCCTGACTTTTTGAGTGCTAAATGAGGGCTGACGGGATCAGGTAAAAAAAGGCCCGTTTCGCAAATCGGCGGAGCATCGAAGAAAGAGGCGACTCTTTGCGCATCGGTCCATTGGTTTGCAGGATCACTTCCGCATTGAATGGGTTTGAAATAGGCCGCGTTGAGTTTGTTTTCTCGGGCTAGGTGCAACAGAGCGGCACTTAAAAAAGTTTTGCCTACATCGGTTCCCGTTCCGGTGATAAAAAGAAGCTTCTTATGTTGTTTATCCAAGATTGTATATTCCTGAAAAATGAATTCCGAAAGTTAAAAAGATTGCGGATTTCTCGGTGAATTCTCAATAAGAGAGTAATTTTTGAATTCTGAATTTTAAGTTGAGGTAAGTGTTGCTGACCGAACTGATTGTCGTTTGTGTCTTTTCGATTTTAACATCGTCGCTGTGTTCATTGGCCGAATCGGCTTTGTTTTCGGTGCCGTTGGCTTCTGTTCGAGAGAGGGCTGACCAAGGCAAAAAAAGTGGGATCACTTTATTGAAACTCAAAGGCGATCTCTCTAATCCAATTGCGGCGATTCTCATTTTAAACACGGTGGCCAATACCGTTGGCGCATCAATAGCGGGTGCTTTGGTGGGAAAGCTTTATGGCGATGCAGGATTGGCTTGGTTCTCAGGGCTTTTTACTCTAGCAATTCTTTATCTCTCTGAAATCGTGCCTAAGCAAATAGGGGTGCTCTACGCCAAAGAAGTCGCTCCCATTTTGGCTTGGCCGCTGTATGTTGGCACAAAAATACTCTATCCCATTATTGTTTTAACCAAAGGGGTTGATCGCTTATTGCGCAGGGGGGATGAAGGCCCTAGAGTGACTGAGGGCGAAGTGCTTTCGATGGCTAAAATAGGAACAGAAGAAGGTGTAATTCCTCCGATGACGGGAACATTGATCAGTAACGCGATTCAATTGCGCAAGCGTTTGGTGAGAGATTTTTTAACCCCTCGAGTTG
>JBNKYI010000431.1:0-2435 GCA_050300815.1 Fibrobacterales bacterium | reverse complement strand
AAGAAATTATAGCCGCTCAAGAAGTCTATACCGAAAATTTAGAGGTGAATTTAGAATCTGAGCGATTGGACTTTCAAAATGGAAGAGCCTCTTTGGCCCAAGTCATTCAAAGTGAAAAAAACTATTTAGAAGCGCGCAGAGATCTTTTTGAAACAAAAAGAAACTGGATGTTGACGGCAGTCAATTATCAAAAACTATCTGGGCAAACCGTATTGGGAGATCAATAATGAAGACTCAAAGAAAATGGATCTATTCGTTAATACTTGCATTGGTTTTTGCGGGATGCGAAAAAGAAGAGAAAAAAATTGAGAAAAAGGCCATTGAGGTTGTCAATGTTAAAACACTGGCAATAAAACCACAGAGTTTCGCAGAAACGCTTAAACTTTATGGGGTGGTAAAAGCGAAAGAAATGGCACAGTTAATTTCTTTCGAGGCGGGTGAAGTGAAGTCTATTAGCGTAAAAGAAGGGCAGTGGGTATCTGAAGGTCAAAATTTATGTGACATCGATTCAGATATTCAGCACGCGAGATATGAAGCGGCTAGAATTCAGAAAGAACTCGCTGAGAAAAATTTAGAGTCGATTAAGGAGCGATTTGGGGTTGGATCGGCGAGCTCAATGGATCTTCACCAGGTAGAGATGAATTTAGCGCAGGCTAAGCAGGGGCTGCTTTCGATGTCGAAAGTACTTCGAGGTGCGACTTGTCAAGCTCCCTTTAGTGGATCTGTGGCAAAGGTTCACATTGAAAAACATCAAAATATACCGGCGGGATTCCCTACGATTTCTCTGATCAACACCGCAAAAGTTAAAGTGGAGTTTGGGGTTCCTGAAGCAGAAATTTCTTTCTTTAAAGAGGGAAAGAAATTACAGGTTGTGTCTACGTTTGACGAAAGTATTCGCCAAGAGGGCGAGATCAATGAATTGGCGGGCATTCTAACTCAGCCTGAGCGAAATTACACAGCGACCTCATTTTTAGAAAATGAGAAAGGAACGTGGAAACCAGGTCAAAATGTGATTGTCAACGTAGAAGGCTATACAGATGCCCATGCAATTGCAATTCCCACATCAGCGATTCTTCCGCGCGTGGGTGAAGATGAGGTGTTTATCGCAAGAGAGGGTAAAGCCGTTGCCGTTAAAGTTGAGGGTGTCTCGTCAAATGGAAAAGAAACGTTGGTTCGTTCAGATTTGGCAGAAGGAGACCAACTTATCGTTGAAGGGCAAAGCAAAGTGATTGATGGTGGACCTGTAAAAGTATTAGGCGAGGTAAGTCGTGATTAGAGCAGTTGTCAATCGCTATCAAGCCGTTTTTGTTTTTGCTGTTTTGTCGATTATCATGGGTATTGTATCCTATATCGAACTGCCCAGAGAGTCAGCTCCTGAGGTTAAACAACCTAAGATATTTGTGAATACGGTTTATCCTGGTGTTGCTGCGGCAGATATGGAAATGCTAGTGAGCCGACGTATTGAAGAAGAGATCGAAGGTGTTGAAGGGGTGAAAAACATCTTGTCGACAAATATGCAGGGCCTTTCTGCGATTACCGTTGAATTCACTTCAGATACAGAAGTTGATGATGCCTTGAGAAGAGTGAAAGAAAAAGTGGATTTGGCAAAAGCTGAAATCCCCAGTGAGGCCGAAGAGCCGATTGTTAAAGAATTGAATTTTTCAGAGCAACCCATTCTCATCATCGTGTTAACGAATCCCGGCGGACTAGAGGTTATTGAAGACCTAGCCGAAGATCTTGAAGACGAAATAAAAAGAGTGCCTGGAGTTCTTGATGTCAGTCTTTCTGGGCAACTTGAGAAAGAATTGTTGATCGAATTAGAACCCTCAAAGCTTTCTTATTACGGTCTGTCGATTGAAGATGTTCAAAACGCAATCAATAGAGAAAATAGAACGATTCCAGGAGGGCAGCTCAAGGGTAACACAATACAATATTCTCTTTCGGTAAGCGGCGAAATGAAAGATCCCCATGAGTTTGGAGATATTCTTATTGGCGTTTCAGGACGAAACGTTAAGATCTCTGAATTGGGAACGGTCAAGATGGGCTATAAAGAAGCATCAACCTATTCGAGATTAAATAAGTTGCCTTCGATTTCTCTGGCGGTGAAAAAACGTACGGGAGAAAATTTGATCACCATGGCTGATGAAATCAAAGCATTGCTAGAAGAAAAGAAAGTGAACTTTCCTCAAGGAACAGAGTTTACTTATAGTTTTGATGAATCTAAGCAAATCAAAAATATGGTGTTAGATCTCGAAAACAATATTTTTAGTGGTCTGGTTCTTGTCTTAGCGGTCAGTTTCTTCTTTTTTGGTTTCCGATTTCCAGTAGCCGCCGTTACCTTCCTGCACGTAGGTATTGACCCACTCGTAGCGAACCACCTGCACCTGGATTTCCTTATCGGCCAGACGCTCGCCGGCCCAATCCACAGCCACCAG
>JBNKYI010000430.1:0-2447 GCA_050300815.1 Fibrobacterales bacterium | reverse complement strand
ACCCAAAGAATGCCCAACAGAAAGTTGCAATATGTATTCTGAAATTGAGAAGGTGCGATATTCACCGCCAACCACCACTTCATCTTCACTCACTAAGGGAATATCGGATTGGCCAAACCGGAAAAGGCCAAAAGCCAACCCCAAAGGCGCCGACTCTAATGGCAAAATAAAAGTCACTCCATCGAGCTGACTTCCGGCAATCCAAGTCAAATGGCTCAAGCGCAAAGACATTTGCTCTGCTTCGCCCAACAAATGCTCATTCCCTCTTAGATGTTGACAATTAAAAGCAAGTGGGCCCTCAATTCCACCGAGGGCAGCCACACGCGCATCGGGCTGAATCTGCAAAACTTCGTTCACTCCGCGGGCCAATTCAGCGCCCTGCACAGGCAAAATCCACAAAGAAAACGCAACTAAAATCTTTTTATTCAGAAATCTCATAGCCTAAATTTACTATTTACCTATGCGATGGAACCTTAAAGAGTTTTTAGAATACTTTGCCCTGCGCCGCGGGGCCTCAAAACACTCTGTCAACACCTACCAAAACTTGCTTGTGCAATGGGTAAATTACCACCAAATTCGCTACGGAGAGCAACAACCTGAGCTTGCTCAACTCAGGGAATACATCTATTATCTGCAAGAAGAAAAAAACTTTAGCTCTTCTTCTGTTCGCCTGTGGATCTCGGCGATTAAATCGTGGTCGAAGTGGGAGAGTAAAAGACAGGTCGAATTAATCGACACTGCCGCAGGGTTGAGTTATCCCAAAAAGGCCAAGCGCTTAATTCAACAAATTCCCTCATCTCATCTCGAATATTCTTTAAAAGACATCGACCTCGAAAGGGCTAAAGACTTGAGGCAGGTTTGCTTGCTCGAATTGCTTTACGGCTCTGGCCTGCGCATCTCTGAAGCCGCGGCGCTCTCTTGGCGACAAATCTCGATGGGCAAAAGACAAATGCGAATCATCGGCAAAGGAAACAAAGAGCGACAAATTCCGCTGACTCGAATGAGTATGCAACTTCTCGAAAGAATCAAAAGCAGAAATCCTCAGTCAGAATGGGTGTTCGAAAATCCCAAGGGCAAACCTTACACCATTCGAACACTACAAAAAGACTCTAACGAATTGTTGAAAAAAATCGGCTGGGAAGGCAAGGGAAATCCCCATTTATTGCGACACTCGTTTGCCACTCACCTGCTCGACAATGGAGCTGATTTAATGTCGGTCAAAGAACTCTTAGGCCATTCTTCGCTCAGCACTACCCAAGTCTACACCCATGTTTCAAAGGCGCGAATTTTAGAGGCCTTTAAAAAAAGCCACCCCAGGGGTTGATTAAAGGACCCTTAATTTCAAGTATTTTTCTAGCGGATCAAAATCTCGATCTCTATGTAATAATGAAATTCCATTTTCGATACAAAAAGTTCCTATGAGAACATCGATTATTTTTCGAATAGTAACTCCTTTTTTTCGAAGCTCTCTAAAGTTTTCAGCTGCTTTTTCTGAAAGAATACGCCCAACCATATCTCTATATTCTAATAGTTCTATGACCTCTTTTATAGCGTTTTGCTCTCGTTTAAATCGAAACCCTTGTAGCAGTTCGACAATTATCAAGTCTCCGATAATTATTCGCTCTGACTCAAAGAGTTTTTCCAACTTTTCAACTTCTTCGGATTGTGCACCTCTAAAGAAATCGATCCAAACCGAAGTATCGACTAAAACCACCCTAATCCTTCCTAATCCGTTCTTAAGCTCTCTAAATCGCCTTGCCAGTTTAAAGTCCCCTTAAATTTTGAAATAGATTTCTGTCTAGAAACAGCTATTAGCAATCGCAGAGCTTTTTCTACAACATCCTTTTTCGTCTGAGCCTTAGAAAGCATTAAAGCTTCTTCCATTAATAAATCATCAATCACAATATTTGTTCTCATAGGCATCTCGGTGTGTATAATTTTAAAATATATACACACCGAGATATTTTGCAAAATTTGAATATGCACAAACAAGTTCACCTAAGCGATTAGACGATTGTGTAAAAGGGAAAGGAACTCAAACCTTAAAATTTAAAGACGACAGAATTTAAACCCCAGGTTGGATCACATTCTTTCTGAAACTCTGAAATTTGTTGAAATATTTGAGACAAAGAATAGGGTGTTTAAGCACCGCGCTCACTTTGCCATTGTCTAAAAAGTTTTTGAGAAAGCGATAAAACTGAATTTCTTCGTCGCGGCTTAGATGAATCAACCAATCGCGTATATTGCGCTCGATGTGGTGATTTTTACCAAATTGGTTCCAACAACCTGTTTCGTAGTTTTTCAAAAATGATTTTGAAAAATCACCTGCGATAAAGGCCTTATCAATCCATTCAGCGGCGACTAAACCTGCGGCCATGCCCGAAGCAATTCCCCCACCCGTTAAAGGGTTTGTATGGTGGCCCGCATCCCCTACCAACAAGAAATGA
>JBNKYI010000429.1:0-2463 GCA_050300815.1 Fibrobacterales bacterium | reverse complement strand
TAACAGAGAAGCCATTGGAGAGAAGCTTCCTAAAATCTGTTGGTCCTGCAACGGATAAGCATCCCTTTGATTGGATCCTATCTTAATTGTTTTGCTCTTCTGAACTCAGGTTCATCTGACCAAGTTCCAGGAAAAATGTCATGGGCCTAATATAACACAACTCGGGTTATGACTTCACTATAAGTGAGATGGATTTTTTAAAAGCGCAGATAAATTTTCACAGAACGTTCTCTGCGAGATGAGTAAAAGGCCAAAGATTAGCCTTCAGAAATAAAATCCATCCAAGCCCTGCTCGGCTGAGGTGTTTTTTGAGCAGAATATTTGCCGCTATAGAATTCAATCTTACCCTGAGGCTCTACAAAATAAACCTGCCCGATGCGAATGTTTGGATAAACTTTCACAGGATGTACAACGCAAATTTCTAGAGTCCAAGTGGGATAGAGGCATTTTAACGTTCCATTTTCGAGGGTGTAACCCCAGCCCAAGTCGCCGAAGCCAGCGGTAATATGGGTGTTGATCCCCAACCGACCAATACTACTGCGCCCTTCAAACATGGGAATGTAACGGTGAGAGGTGGCTGTTTCTACAGTGCTCCCAATATATAAGGTGTTAGGTTGTAAAATAAAACCGTCAGAGGGAATGGTGATCGCTTGGGTCGGATTATCCGCTTTTAAGTCGAGGCATCCCCCTTCGGGGATATCGTAGACCAACAATTGGTCAGAAAGGCTGACATCATAAGAATTTGGAGAGAGGTGTTGGGGGGTGAAAGGAGAGATGTGCAGATCTTCTTTATCTAAGGCCTCTCTAATGGCTTGACGAGTTAAAAACATAAATTTCCCTGAGTTTAAGCACCGTATTGTTGGCGGTAGGCCTCCATGCGAGTGAGGCAATCGGCGGGTAAGTTGTATTTGGTGCGGTTTTCGGCCACACTGAGAAATGCGATAATATCGTTTATGTGAATGATTGAACGAACCTCAATTTCATAAAGCTCTTCTGCTTGCTGCAAAGCACTTTGAGTTTCATTGACTTTTTCTGCACGGTCAACAGAAACAAGCAAACCTTTCACTTTTACATTGGGCACTGTTGAAAGCAATTGCATAGTCTCACGCAAACTGGTTCCTGCTGTAATGACATCTTCGAGAATAATAACTTCAGAGGGTTCATCAAATTGATAACCGACAAATAATCCCCCTTCGCCGTGGTCTTTAGCTTCTTTGCGGTTAAAGGTGTAGCTGGCATTATGGTGATACTCTTGACTGAGAATCATCGACGTGCCCACCACCAGAGGGATGCCTTTATAAGCCGGGCCGTAAATATTGTTGAAATCGGTTCCCCAATATTCGTTTAAGGCATCGGCATAGTGGCTGCAGAGTTGTTGAATGTGAGAACCGTAGCGAAAGAGTCCGGTATTGATAAAATAAGGGGTTTGACGCCCGCTTTTAGTGGTGAAATCCCCAAAGCGAAGTACGTCGCAAGACAACAAAAATTCAATAAAATCCGTTTTAGCAATCATAAAAAACCATAGGTTAAGAGAGCTCCACCACAATTTCAGGATGGGCATAAGTTTTTAAGGTTTGAGAGATGTAATTCAAAGTGGCACTCGACGAACTGGGGCAAGAACCGCAGGCGCCCAAGTAATAGACATAAACGATCTTGCCATCAATACCCATAAGCTGAATACCGCCGCCATCTCCTGCAAGTCCGGGGCGAACTTTAAGATCGAGCACGCGCTCAAGGTGATTCACTTGCAATTCGAGATCCATCGCGAAAAAGTCTTCAGGAAAGGCGATATCCCCTTCGAGTCCACTTTCTTCAAGACTTGAATCTGTGTATTCTTCGAGGTACTCTTCGAGAATCATAGAAATTTCAGGTTGAAGTTGTTCCCAATCTTCGGCATTTGCAATATTGACAGTGACGACTTGGTCTAACATAAACACATTGGTGATCCCTTCGATATCAAAAAGCGCCTTGGCCACAGAATTTCCTTGAGCGCTAGGCGCATCGGGATAAGAAAGGGGAGAGGGACCCGTAACGAGAACATCGGCGTGAAACTTCTTGGCAAGCGGATTGGGAGTTCCAGAGACATGGAGGATTTCGGGCATAGAGTTCCTTGTAAACTTCCCTTTTTTAAGTAGCGGGAATTGCCCTAATTTAGCAATTTACCGCGAGAATTTTTAAATTGGAATGAAACCACGGGGGATTTATTGCCAAACCCAGATGTCATACACCACGAGTATACTAAAAAACTCGGCGATCGCTTTTTTGATCTGATGAAAGCTCTTGTGCGAGACCCAGAGATTCGCCACGAAAAGCTTGCCGAATTTGCCAAAATTTCGAAATGGTTGCCCAAACCCAAAGTGAGTGCTCCGCTGAATTGCCAGATTAAATTCAACGATAAAAGCAAACCTCTTTTTTTGAGTTCTCCCTTCATACTTCCCGCCGGGGCCAACAAGTATGGAGAGA
>JBNKYI010000428.1:0-2469 GCA_050300815.1 Fibrobacterales bacterium | reverse complement strand
GCCGCTAAAAATTCTTCATCATAGCCAGGCAAGGCGGTTTGATCCCCTCTTGAAATCCTCATGGCTCTCGTCACTTGAATTCGCTCATTATCGACAAGGTGCTGAAACAACTCTTTGGGGGTCCACTTTCCCTCGGCGTATCGATTGTTTTGGATGTTTGTACAGCGCCTTGCCATAGACTCAATTTCACTGAGGCTGTGGTCTAAAGCATTGAGCAATTCGAGATCTTGAGCTAGGTTCTGCAAATAGCGATCAAAAAACGGAGGCAAAAAGGGAAGGTCTTTCGTTTTCATTGAATCTCCTTTAAGAAGAGCGGAAGAACCGCCGAAGGGCACTTCTAAAAATTCATTCAGGCACCACCGGGGAGGGCATCTGAAAAATCTTCGACAAATTCACCGTCAGGACCCAGCAAAGGAACATGGCGAGAACCGGTGATAAACTGTTTGACGTAGGGATTTTTGGTGTTGCGAATTTCGTCAACGGTGCCACAGGCTATGATTTGCCCTTCGTACAACATGGCAATGCGATCGGCAATTTTATAGGCCGATGCCATATCGTGAGTGACAACCACTGAGGTTACTCCCAATTTGTTTTGCATATCAATAATTAAATCGTTGATCACATCTGAAGTGACCGGATCTAATCCCGTTGTCGGTTCATCGTATAAAATGATCGAAGGGTTCAAAGCAATGGTTCGAGCCAAAGCCACCCGCTTGCGCATTCCTCCCGAAAGCTCTGCGGGCATTTTCGTGCGAAATTCAGGCTTTAAATTGATAAGCTCTAGTTTTTCGTGAATGGTTCTAAGAATTTCTTTTTCTGACATTTTGGGATTGTGCTCTCGCAGGGCAAAAGCGATGTTTTCACCAGTGTTCATCGAATCAAACAATGCTCCGTTTTGAAAAAGCATGCCCATCAATTTGCGAGCCATTTGAACGTTGAAGTAATCGTGAGTTGAGATGGTTTCTCCATCGACCGTCACTTCGCCTTTATCAGGCTGTAAAAGACCGATCATGTGTTTGAGAATAACCGATTTTCCGCCGCCCGACTGACCGATAATGACCATTGTCTCGCCACGGCGAATGCTGAGATTGACCCCCTTGAGCACCTGCTGCTTGCGAAAGCCTTTGCGCAGGTTTTTCAGTTCAATCATAACGTCATCGGGATTTATCGCTACATTAGGCATACAGTCCTCAGAACACCACTAAGGCAATTAAAAAATCAAACACTAAGATCAAAACACAAGAACTCACAACCACATTCATGGTGGCGCGGCCGACTCCCTTGGCTCCGTTACCCGCTTTGGCCCCGTTGTAATAGCCCATTAAGAAGATCGAAATGCCAAAGACAAAAGACTTGAGCAGGCCCGCCCAAATGTCTTTAGATTGAAAAAAGTACTTTGTTCCGGTCGTGAAAGTATAAGAAGTGACATCAAGGGCTACCACACTGACAAACCAAGCTCCGATAATGGCTAAAAACATTGAAAAGGTGGTTAGACAGGGCATCATTGTCATAAAAGCAACCAACCTCGGCATAGCGAGATAGCGATAGGGATTTAAGTCTAAAGTTTCGAGTGCAAAGAGCTCTTCTTTTTCTTTCATCGTTCCAATTTCAGCGGCGAGGGCCGAACCCACCCGCCCGGCCATGACCAGCCCCGTTAATACGGGTCCCAATTCAATGATGATCATTTTGGTCGATGCGGTGCCTACAAATTTATCGGGAACAAAATCCCTAAATTGATATTTGGCTTGCACTGCGGCCACCATTCCCGTAAATATCGAAGTCACAAAAACTAAGGGAATCGAAGAGACCCCGACGGCAATCATCTGCTTGAGCACCAAGGCCCGATTGTGCCACACGTAACGAAATTGCACCAATGTCGACATTAAAAGATCAAAGACCTCGATGATGCGCTGCAATTTATTGCGCCAAATAAAAGGCACCCAAAAGTAATTTTCAAAAAAATCCCACAATGTATTGCCGCGAAATCGATCAAAAGGACGTTGACTAGAAAGGGCCTTCTCGGTCATAGGTTATCCTCAAAGGTCGATTCACTTCGATTTGAATAGTTATAAAAAGCCGCATGCTCACCAATGAAGGTCAATTTGATGTCTTTGGTGGGTCCGTTCCGGTGCTTAGCAACAATTAACTCTGCATCGGTATCCCGCACATCTCCCAGATCTGCCCGGTTGGCATATTTTGAAGGTCGATAAACAAACCAGATCATATCGGCATCTTGTTCAATAGCACCGGATTCTCTTAAGTCAGAGATAAGGGGCTTGCCGTCACCACCGCGATCTTCCACTTTACGACTAAGCTGAGAAAGGGCCAACACCGGGATGTGTAACTCTTTGGCGAGTTCCTTCAATCCCCGAGAAATTGAAGAAATCTCGTTTTGACGGTTTTCTGATTTCGGGCCAGTCATTAACTGAAGATAGTCAATAATGACCATGTCTAGATTTTGTTTTTTCT